>CBDUXW010000054.1:0-10865 GCA_965371275.1 uncultured bacterium
ATCCACCTCGGTCGTCAAATTGGGGCTGATCGCCTCCCAGTTGAGTCCGCGATCGGTGCTCTTCAGCAGGTGGCTGGAGCCGAAATAGAGGATCTCGTTGCCATGCTCGGAGATCAGCATCGGACTGTTCCAGTTGAACTGGTAGTTCACGTCGTCGCCGGTTTCCGGCCCCGCACCGTATGCACGCGGCAGCGGTCGGATGCGCTGACGCTCGCCGGTTTCCAGGTCGACCCGCGTGATGTTGCCACCCTGCGATTCCGCGTATATGACACTCGAATCGGTGGGGTCGATACGCACGTAGAAGCCGTCACCCGAGCCGATGTTGTACCAGTCGCGGTTACGGATACCGAGCGTCGAGTTGGTGTTGCTCGGCCCGCACCAGGAGCCGTTGTCCTGCAGGCCGCCGCACACGTAGTACGGCTCGCGCATGTCGACGCCGATCTCATAGAACTGGGACACCACGATGTTACGCAGCTGGCGCCAGTTCTCTGTACGATCGAACGTCTGCGAAATGCCGCCGTCGCCGGCGATCATTACGTTGTTGGAGTTGTTCGGATCGATCCAGATGGCGTGATGGTCGGAATGCACGCCCGCCCCCGCGATGTCGAACGTGCGCCCGCCGTCTTCGGAGCCGAAGAAGTTCGAGCCGGCCGAGTACACCCGGTCCGGATCGGAAGGATCGATGCGGATCTGGCTGTAGTACATCGGCCGGTTGTTCTGCGTGCTGAGGTGCTCCCACGTGGTGCCACGGTCGGTCGACCGGTACACACCACCGCGGCCGCCCCCGGCCTCGACGGTGGCGAATACCAGATTGCCGTCGCGCCGGTAGATGTCGAGGCCGATGCGGCCCATGTCACGCGTCGGCAATCCTTCGGTGAGCTCCTCCCAGGTATCGCCGCCGTCCATCGTCCGGTAAATACCGCTGCCCGGACCGCCGCCGTTGAAGCCGCCCGCCGTGCGGCGCCGCTGGTAGGCGGCGGCGAACACCGTTTGCGGGTCGTTCGGATCCATCGCCAGGTCGATCACCCCCGTGTCCTCGTTGATGTAGAGGACCTTGTCCCAGGTCGCGCCGCCGTCGCGCGTACGAAAGACGCCACGTTCCTCGTTGGGACCCCACAGGTGACCGACGGCGGCGACGAAGACCGTGTCGTTGTCCCGCGGGTCGATCTTGATGCGCCCCACATGCCGGGTGTCGTACAGGCCCATGTACTGCCAGGTGATCCCGCCGTCGAGCGTCTTGTACACACCGTTGCCCCACGGTGAGCTCTGCCGGTTGTTGGGCTCGCCGGTGCCGACCCACACCAAATTGTGGTTCTGCTGCGACACCGCGACGTCTCCGATCGACCCCGTCGGCTGGTCATCGAACAGTGGCTCGAAGGTGGTGCCGTAGTTCGTCGTCTTCCACACGCCGCCCGACGCCGCACCGACGTAGAAGATCGACGGATTGTCCTCGTACACGGCGAGGCTGGCGATGCGGCCGCCCATGATCGCCGGGCCGATATTGCGGAACTCCAGGCCCGCCATCGCTTCGACCGCCGAGTCGCTGGTCGGAAAGAACGCCGGGGCGCCACTCTCCACCGGGTGCGCCGCCGTGGCGACGGCCGCTGCTGCGGTCAGCGAAGCGCCGGGCTCGGACGAATAGGCGCCAACCGGAACGGCAAGCAAAAGCGCGAGCGAAAGCACCGGCGCATGGCGAGACAGATTCCGCACGAAGGTAGTCATAGGACCTCGAGGGGTCGGGTGGGGAGGAAAGGCGGTTTCCCGTCCGGTCAAGGTACAACAGACGGCTGCGGGGTCAAGAGTGCGGCGCGGCAGTCCGCCGGGTTGGGCGTGTACGTGCTCGGCCAGGCGATTCTCTACGACACCTCCAACGTGCTGCAGATCTTCATTTCGCGCCGCTGAGCGATCGTCTCCGCGAACGTCCTCATCCCAAAATCGTCAGCACATCGGCAGCGGTTACATGTTTCGGGACGATGTCCCGCAATCCGCGATCGAAGCTCACCAGCCGGCCGCCGTGGTACAGCGCGAGCGCCAGCAGATGGGCGTCGGTGACCTGCCGGTGACCAAAGAGCTTGGCTGCGTCGATCAAATCGCTCTGCGCAATCGAGATCTCATCGGGCCAGAACTGGTGCCCATCCAGCGTCACCATCTCTCGTAGCAGAAAGAGCGCCTCTGAAGGCGATCTGGCCTCGGGATTGGCGCTCGGGTTCGAGGACACGCGCGCGAAGCCACTCTCGGTAACCGGGCAAGTTGCCCACCCGGAGAGACGATTGGCGACGAACCACTCCTGTGCCGGCGCGTGGTGCACGTGGTTGGGCCAGGCCAGCGCTACCATTGTGTTGACGTCGAGGAGGCAGACGCTCACTCGTCATCCAGCGCGCGGGCGACGTCCTCGGGTCCGAATATCGGCGCGTCCTCACGTACTTCGAACACCGGCATTCCGCTCTCCTCGTACCGGACGCGGGGCTCGCGGCGTAGTCCCCGCCGGACCAACTCCGAGATAACTGCTCCGAGCGACTTCTGGTCTTGGGCCGCCAGCGTCTTCGCCGCGGTCAGTACATCGTCGTCGATTGTGAGCGTGGTACGCATCACAACATCATAACATCATGATGTTGTCAGCGCACGCTTTGCTCGCCTGACGTCAATCGATGCCGGCGAGCGTCAACGCCAGCAGCAGCGCCCATTGCGTGCCGACATGGCTGTCGGTGGTGTCGAATGATTCGTCCAACGAATGGGAGCCGCTGCCGATGCCGCCGCCATCGATGGTGACGGCCGGAATCCCCAGGCTGATCGGCAGGTTCGAGTCGTTGCTGGCGGCGGTGGCCCGGGGCACGAAGCCGATCTCCTCGGCCGCGGCGAGCGCCGCCTGGATGATCGGCGCTTCGAGCGGCTGCTCGCCGGCGGGTCGCACGCCGATGCTGACGATATCGACGGTCAGCTCCACGTCGCTGTTCCACCGGGCGTTCTCCTCGGCGAGGGCAGCGGCGATCGCGGCACGAAACGCCGCGTCGAGCTCGGCCAGCGCCTCGGCGCTCTCGGAACGCAGGTCGACGGTCATCGTGGTCGAAAAGGCGATGGAGTTCACGGAGGTTCCGCCCTCGACCAGGCCGACACTGAACGTGGTTTTCGGATCCGACGGCACGTCGAAGTCCGACAGGTTGGCGATGGCGCGGCCGAGCGCGTGGATCGGATTGGGCATGCCGAAAGCGCCGTAGCTGTGGCCTCCGGGGCCGAGAAAGCTGACCTCGTAGCGGTTGCTGCCGACCGCCCTGTAGGTGAGATCGGTGCCGGCGCCATCGACGGAAATGAAGTAGTCGACCTGCCCGGCGAGGGTCTCGTGGAACAGGCGCTTCACGCCGCGCAGATCCCCGGCGCCTTCTTCGCCAACCGTGCCGACGAAGACGATCGTCCCGTAAGGCTCCAGCCCCGTTTCTTTCATCGCTCGCGCGGCCGCCAGCACGACCGCGAGGCCGCGGCAATCGTCGCCGATCCCGGGACCGGTAAGCAGCGTGTCGTCACGTTCAACGCTGACGTCGGTCTCGGGCGGAAAGACCGTGTCGAGGTGTGCCGACAGCACGACCAGCGGATCGCCCGATCCGATCGAGCCGAGCACGTTGCCCTCTTCATCGATGCGCACGTCGTTCAGCCCAAGCGCCTCGAAGCGGCGCCGGTACTCCTCGGCCCGCGCGTCTTCATTGAAAGGCGGCGCCGGGATCTCGCAGAGCGCGATCTGGTCGGCGATCGTTTGTGGCTCACTCGATTCGAGCACCTCGAGCGCACGACGAACGTCGGCGCTCTGCGTCGGCACGGGTAACTGAGATTGTGCGCCGGAAGGCATGCCGAAGGTGGCCGCCGCTCCGCCAATCAACAAGATGGCAAATCGTCGCATCGAGCACATGTTGATCTCTCACTCCTGGGAAAACGTTCCGCGTGGCCATCCAATCACACTAGAGAGTAAACCGTTGTAAATGTAGCTACATGAGGCTACATTGGAAGGATGATCCACGTGGGAATTCGTGAGCTAAAGAATCGACTGAGTGAGTATCTGCGCCTCGTGCGAGCCGGCGAGCTCGTACAGGTCACGGATCGGGGTACCGTCGTCGCCGAGATTCGCGCTCCCGGCCAACCCACGGAGACCGACCGCATCCCGGAGGGTCTGCTCGAATTAGCCCGACGGCAAGAGCTGACCCTGGGGCTGCCTAACGACCCCTCGGTCTACGTCTTCGAGGACCGACCGCTGTTGCGGGGGATGTCCGCTCAAGAGCTGCTCGACGAAGTGCGCGGCGAGCGGTGATCTTGTACGCGGAGTCGAGCGCCGTCCTGGCGTGGCTGCTCCAGGAACCCGAGGGCAAGACGACATCGGCTACCCTCCGTGCCGCGGGACACGTGGTCGTTTCCGAGATCTTGTTTATCGAGTGCGACCGCGCATTCATCAGAGCGGAAACGTTCGAGGCCTTGAGCCTAGAACATGCCGTCGTCGTCCGTAGTCGTCTCGCGTCTGCCGCGGCCGGTTGGGACAAGCTCGGCCTTTCGCCCACCGTCATCGAGCGCAGCCGGCAACCGTTCCCGGTCGAGCCCGTTCGTGCTCTCGATGCGATTCATCTGTCGAGTGCGTTGCATGCTCGCTCCAAACAGCCTGAGCTGGTTCTTCTCAGCCTCGACAAGCGGGTTCGGAGCAACGCCCGCAAGCTCGGCTTCGAGGTAGTACCCGCCGAAGCGTAGGGCGACTACGCATCACCTGCCGTATCCGCCAGGAGCGACGGTGGCTCAGGCCGAGCGGCCCAGATAAGCCCGTAGTTGAGGCGGCACGATGCGCCGCACGAGTTGATTTTTGGCCTCCCACCGGGCGCCGACGTCGAGGTCGGTCAGGAACTGGGCCTCTCCGCCGATCAGGGCGGCGATGGGCACACCGCCGTCGTACAGGACCCGATTGGCCGTCAAAGCCGGGACGCGCTCGCCCGGCGTGACGATGCCCGCCAGATTGAGCGGATCCGCCGCGCTGATCGACACCATGCCGCCGGCCGACGTGTCGCGGGCCTTGCGCAGCATCGGGATGGCCTCCGGGAGGGCGAACTGCTCGCCGGAGAAGCCGGCGACAAAGCGGCCGCCGCGGATCTCGCCACGAGCCTCGAGGCGCCGGTACACGCGCAGCATGTCACGCCACGGCGGCAGCTTGCCCTCGCGCTCGAGCATGCGCCGGAATATGACCCCGTAGCGGCGCAGCAGAACACGGGCGAGCTCCTCGGCGTCGTCCCAATACGAGATGTCGGGCCCGGAGTATTTCGTCGCGCTCGCACCGGACCTGGAATTGCCCGCCGCAGACCCGTCGGCGGCAGGATCGGCGGTGGCCTCGTCGTCGACCACCGGCCATAGCAACGACCAGCGCCCGGCGTTCTCCACACCGAAGATCGCCACCGAGCCCTTGCGCCGGCCTCCCTTCTTGGGTGGCCGCCGGCTCGACGGCACCAGCAGCGCTCGCAAGCCCGTAAAGCTGTCGGCGGTAACCAGACCCCAGGAGACGAGCTCGCCCAAAGCGTCCTCGAGTTGGGTATCGAGCAATCCAGTGGCCGAAGCGAGCTCGTGAAAAAACGACGCGCCCTTGAGCCGCAGGTGATCGTATGCGGCCAGCGCCGGCCCCGTCAGATCGAGCTCGCCGATCTCCGGCTGCGCTGCGAATTCCTGCCACACCGGTAGCAGATCCCGGCTCATGAGCGTCGTCGGTGTGGAGCGAATGGGGCCGGTGCGTTTTCCTGATACGTTGCCGTCGCGCTGCGCCTTGGGCGGCGGTGGCGGCATGCGCCCCCAGGCCAGCCGGCCGGCCAGGCAGAGCGCGTCGAGCCACACCGGATCGTAGTCGTTGAGCCGCACCGGCAGAATTTCCGCTTCCCACGCCGCGGCCTGCGCCGGAAAACCCTCGAGCTGTTCGATGAGGCCGGCGAGGCTCTCGGCACCACGAGGTTTCTCATCGCCGGCGACGCGCTGCCAGGCAAACAGAAAGCTCATGTAGTGGCGCGCGCCGACGGGTTCGATCTCGGACCGCTGGCGGTTGATCGTGTAGCGGTGGATGCGGGCCAGCAGGCGACGTTCGCACCACTCGAGCGTCGGTTCCGACGCGCCCGAAGAAGTCTCAGCGGCGTGTGGCGTGAACTGGCCACGCAGCACGAAACCCTCAGCCTCGAGGGCGAGTAGCGCCTTGTCGACCGTGCTCACGGGAAGGCCGGCGGTCGCCGCGACCTCGGCTGCGGTCGTCGGGCCGACGCCTTCCATGCGGCCGCGGACTACCTCGACGGCGGCTTCGTCGGCGGTCCACGGGCGCTCGGCGAGGCGCTCGGGGACCTCGTGATCGGGTACGAACGCGGCGTCGGCGAGCAGGCTGCCGAGCTCGGGACGCCGCTCGATGGCAGACCAAAGAATGTGCGCGCCGCCGTCGCTCGTCGACACCTGCACGCGGGCCGCCCTGCCCTGCTGGACGAGGTTCTCGAAATAGGACGACCAGCCCGGCTGTTCGGTTGCGGCGGCACCATCTGCGGCGGCAGCCGCATCAGCCTCGACCGTCTCAGCGGAAGCCTCCTCGGCCGCCGCCGGCCACCCCAGATCGCCCCGCATCCCTTCTTCTTCGGTCATGAAACCGAGTAGCAGCAGGGCGTCATGCAGCTCGTCGGCGTCGCGCACTTGCGGCCACGCCTCGCGTTTCACCCTGCCGATGGCCGCCGGATCCAGAGTTCCCAAGTCGGCGGCCGTACGCGGATCCATCCAGCGGCTCGTGCTGATCGCCAGGGTGCGGCGCTCTTCGGCGGGCGCCGGATCGAGAAAGGCGTACGGCCGGGCGCTGATGATCTCGTGGGCAAACGGCGAAGCCTCGCGCAAATCGCGGGCGCTCATCGTGACCTCGCCGGCCTCGATGCGACGCAACAGGCCCTCGAGCTCGTCGATGTCCATCGCCTCCTCGAGGCAGTCGCGGACGGTCTGCTGTACCAGCGGGTGATCCGGAATCTCGCGGTCGCCGGCGATGTTTTCGAGGCAAGCGAGCTGATCGGGGAAGACCACGGCGATCAGATCTTCGGCGTCCATCTGCTGCAAGTGCGGCGGCACTCGCTTGCCGCCGCGCCAGCGCAGCACCGCCAGCGCCCGGTTGGCGTTCCAGCGCCAGCGGGTCGGAAACATCGGCGCATCGAGGAAGGCCTGGATCAGGACTTCCCGCACGGACCCGCTGTGCAGGAACTTGAAGACATCGTCGAGCGGGAAGCTGTGGGTCGGACCCAATGACAGGACGATGGCGTCCTCGGTCGCGGCCGCCTGCAGTTCGAAGTTGAACGAGCGACAGAAGCGTTTACGAAGCGCCAGACCCCAGGCGCGGTTCAGCCGGCTGCCGTAGGGCGAGTGCACGACGACGTGCATGTCGCCGGCGTCGTCGAAGAAGCGTTCGACAATCAGGTTGTCGCGGGTCGGCATGCCGCCGAGTGCCGCCTGCCCGGCTGCCAGATACTCGACGAGTTGATCGGCGACAGCCTGATTGACCGGCAGCTGGCTCCTGAGCCAGTTGCCGGTGGCGACCAGGGAAGCAGGGGCGACGCCGAGAGATTCCGCAGCCGCTGCTTCGCCGGCCCCTGCCTCGTCCGGCGTGGTGCCGGCCGACCGCGCGCAACCGAGTAGCTGCTCGCCGATCTCCTGCCGCAGCCGCGCCACCGCCGTCGACAGCTCGGCGCTGCGTCCCGGCGCCTCGCCGAACCAGAACGGAATGCTCGGCGGCTGGCCTCTGGCGTCCGAGACGCGCAGCACGCCCTTCTGCTCGATGCGCATGATGCGATACGACTGGTTGCCGAGCTGGAAGATGTCGCCCGGCAAGCTCTCGATGGCGAAGTCCTGATCGACGGTTCCCACGAACGTGTCCGACGGCTCGAGCACGACGCGAAAGTCGGCGACTTCGGGGATCGCGCCGCCGGAGGTGATGGCGGCAAGGCGCGCGCCGCGCCGCGGCCGTAGCCGGCCGTTTACCTGATCGTGGTGCAGATGTGCACCGCGGCGGCCGCGCCGGGTCGAAAAGCCCTCGGCCAACATGCGCACGACCTCGTCGAAGTCCTTGCGGCTCAGGTCGCGGAAGGAATCCGAGCGGCTCATCAGCGCGTAGAGATCGTCCTCCTGCCACTCGCCCGCCCCGACTTCGGCGACGATGTGCTGTGCCAGAATGTCGAGCGGCTGGCGCGGGATGATCAGCGTGTCGAGCTCGCCGCGCTTGTGGGCGTCGAGCAGCGCGACGCACTCGACGAGCTCATCGCGGCTCAACGGAAACAGCCGTCCCTTGGGTGTGTCACGCAACGAGTGCCCCGAGCGCCCTACACGCTGCAGCAGCGTAGCGATCCATCGGGTCGACCCGAGCTGGCACACCAGGTCGATATCGCCGACGTCGATGCCGAGCTCCAGCGACGCGGTGGCCACCATGGCCTTGAGCGAGCCGCTCTTGAGCCGCTGCTCCGAATCGAGGCGTTGCTCGCGCGACAGACTGCCGTGGTGGGCGGCGACGTTTTCCTCGCCGAGAATGTCGCTCAGGTGCCGCGTCGTGCGCTCGGCCAGGCGCCGCGTGTTCACGAAGATCAGCGTCGTGCGGTGCTCTTCGACCAGCTGCGCCAGGCGCGTGTAGATCTCCTCCCAGACCTCGTTGGACATGATCGCCTCGAGCGGCGATTCGGGCATCTCGATGGCCAGATCCATCTCGCGGCGATGTCCGCTGTCGACAATCTCGCAGGGGTTGTCGCCCACCAGAAACCGGGCCACCTTCTCGATGGGCCGCTGGGTGGCCGACAGGCCGATGCGGTTGAGCGATTCGCCGGCTACATGGTCGAGGCGCTCGAGCGACAGGCTCAGGTGCGAGCCCCGCTTGTCGTTGGCAATGGCGTGGATCTCGTCGACGATCACCGTCCGGGCCGTCTGCAGCATGCCGCGGCCGCCATCGCTGGTGAGCAGGATGTACAGCGACTCGGGGGTGGTCACGAGAATATGCGGCGGTTTGCGCAGCATCCGAGTGCGCTCACTCTGCGGCGTGTCGCCGGTGCGCACCATGGCGCGTATCTCCACCGGCGGCAACCCCATCTCGATGAGCTGCCGGTGAACGCCGGCCAACGGGCTCTCGAGATTGCGGTGAATGTCGTTACTCAACGCCTTGAGCGGCGACACGTACACGATCCGGGTTTCGTCGGCGAGGGTGCCGGCGAGCCCATCCACCACGAGCTCGTTGATGGCCGCCAGGAAGGCGGCGAGCGTCTTGCCGGAGCCGGTGGGCGCGGCGATCAGCGTGTGCCGGTGCTCTCGAATCGGCGGCCAGCCGTGTACCTGGGGGGCGGTGGGCGCCTCGAACTCGCTGCGGAACCAGGCGGCGACGGCGGGGTGAAACTCGTCGAGAACAGGCTGAGGATCGGCCGGTGTGGGCATTGAACGCGGACCGCCTAGCGCGCCGCCAGGAGTGGAAATCGCGGGAGCAACTGGACGACCACCCTAGCATGCCGACATCGCCTGCAAGCCGGCGGCATTCGGTGCACAATGGGCTGGCGTCGCGCTCCGCCGCGCCGCTCCATCAGATTTCGATCTTTCCGAGCAGACGCTCCCATGCCGAGAGCAACCCTGCTCTATCGCTTCATCCAGGAGAACACCAATGGCTGAGATCACCCTCCAGGGCAACCCCATCCACACTTCCGGCAACCTTCCGGAGGTGGGCAGCGACGCGCCCGATTTCACCCTCGTCGCCGCCGACCTGAGCGACAAGTCGCTGGGCGACTACGCCGGCAAGAGCGTCGTTCTCAACATCTTCCCGAGCGTCGACACGCCGGTGTGCGCGACCAGCGTGCGCACCTTCAACGAGAAGGCCGCCGGCCGCGACGATACCGTGGTGCTGTGCATCTCTGCCGACCTGCCGTTCGCGGCCGCTCGCTTTTGCGGCGCCGAGGGCATCGACGGGGTCGAGACACTGTCGACTTTCCGTGATCCGGGGTTCGGCGACGCCTACGGCATGATGATCGTCGACGGCGCCCTGGCGGGCGTGCTCGGCCGCGCCATCGTCGTCGTCGGCGGCGACGGCAAGGTCAGCTACACGGAACTGGTTCCCGAGATCGCCCAGGAGCCGGACTACGACGCGGCGTTGGCGGCGATTCAGTAGCTGCTGCGCGCGCCGCGACGCGGTCCGCGCCGTGGAGTAGTATCCCGGCTCCGCCGTAGCCGTGTTTACCTCGAAAGGAACCTCGCATGTCCCGCATCCGCGCCGCCGCACCGTATCTCGCCATCGCCTTCCTGCTCGCCTTCCCGCTGATCGCCAACGCCCAGCAACGGCCGTCTTCCGAACAGCTCAAGGCCGAGGCTCTCGAAATGGTCGCCTCGATGCAGAAGATGTCGCAGGTGATGGTCGACTCGATCTTCTCGTTTGGTGAGCTCGGCTTTCAAGAGTTCGAGACGGTCGCGTACATCACCGGGATCTTGCGCGACGAGGGCTTCGACATCGAGATGGGCTTTGCGCCGTCGCCGCGTCGTCAACGCATCGAACGGAAAATCCATCGCTGTCAGATTCGTCAGCGAGACGTGCGCTGCCTGCCGGGTGACCCAGTCTTTGTCGTCCAGCGCATCGAGCAACGGCACCACGGCCCGCCGATTGCCGCAGCAAGCCAGCGCCAGCGCCGCCTGGCGGCGAACCAACGCCGACGGATCGCGCAGCCGCTCAATCAACGCTCTCTGGGCCGCAGCGGCGCGAAGAAAGCCCAGCGCTTCGGCAGCGCCCGCACGTGCAGAGTCCGAGCCGAGCTGCAGCTTCGCCGTCTGCCGGGCGACTTGTCGGTCGTAGGGACCGCGCACTTCATGCCCACCGGCGAGCGCTTCGGTCGCGG
>CBDUXW010000055.1:0-10816 GCA_965371275.1 uncultured bacterium
GAGGGATCCGGGTGTGGGGTGGCGTCACGTCGCCGGAGCATCAGCGCCCCAACCGCAACGACATTCGCTGGTTCGTCAACGGCCGCCCGGTAACCGACTATCGCCTGGTGCATGCCATGGTCGGCGCCTACGAGTCTCTTCTCGACGCGCGGCGCTACCCGGTCGCGGTGATCTTTCTGGAGCTCCCGGCCGCGGACGTCGACGTGAATGTGCATCCGCGCAAGGCGGAGGTGCGTTTCGCCAACCCCGACGCGGCGTACCGTATCGTGCGCACAGCGGTGCGTGAATCGTTGGCCCACCACATGCCGCCGGTGAGCATTCATCCGCAGTCGATGGCGGCGCCGCCCGCGGCAACTTCTGCGGGCAGGCCGTGGTCGTTGCCGGTGGAGGAGTGGATTGTCGCCGAGGGCACGCCTGCGGCTGTGGCGGCGGCGGCCGCGACGCCGGCAACGAGAGAGCCCGGCGCCCAGATCCAAGGGACGTCCGGCTCCATTCGACCTCTCGCCCAATACGCCAACACCTACATTCTCGCGGCTGACGACCAGGGATTGCTGATCATCGATCAACACGTTGCCCACGAGCGCGTCCTGTACGAGCAGGTGTTGGCGCAAATGGATGCCCGCGGCGTGGAGGCCCAACATCTGTTGGTTCCCGAACCGGTGGAGCTCTCGGCGGCCGAGGTGGCTGCATTGGAGGCGCATAAGGACCTGCTCGAGTCCGTCGGCTTCGTGGTCGAGCCGTTCGGAGGCGGCACCTGGGCCGTGCAAACGGCGCCCGCCGTTCTCGGTGCTCACCGTCTGCCCGATGCGCTGCGTAGCTTGCTGGAGTCGATGAGCCAGGGTCAGGGTGCCGAGGCTGTCGAGGAAGCCCGGCAAGCGGCGGCGGCGTCGATCGCCTGCCACGCCGCCGTGCGCGCCAATCACCCGCTGGCGCTCGAAGAGATGGTCAATCTGATTGCCGATCTCGAGCGTTGCGAATCGCCGACCCGTTGCCCGCACGGTAGGCCGATCTTGGTGCGACTGGACCACGACGAGCTCGAAAGACGGATCGGTCGTCACTAGGTCGGGCGACGCAGCGACCCGGCGAGTGCCAACAGGTCCGAGTGAGCTGCAGCGGGTCGCTGCGGCGCGAGCGCGACGGCGCGCGTTACGAAGTCCGGCTTACGCCGCCGGCCGGCTCCCCGGCTTTTGGGTCGGCTCACCCGCCTGGCAGAGTGGGCAGTCGTCGGCTGCGTAGGTCGGGATGTCGAGAGTGATCAACGACACCAGGGGTAGGCCGCCGATGGTGTCCTCGCCGCTGCGGTTGGCGATGCAGACGACGCCGACGGTGTCACCTTCGAGGCACTCGATCGCTTTCACCGTTTCCAGGGTGCTTTTCCCCGTGGTGACCACGTCTTCGACAACGAGCACGCTCTGGCCCGGGCCGAGCATGAAACCGCGCCGCAACGTCATGTTGCCGTCGACCCGTTCTGTGAAGCAGGCGCGGGTACCGAGTGCACGTCCGACCTCGTGGCCGATGATCACGCCGCCGAGGGCGGGAGAGATCACGGCGGCCACCTGGCCGTTCGAGCTGTTACGCCAGCGCTCCCCCAATTCTCGGCCCAGTTTCTCGGCGAGGTGCGGGTGTTGCAGGGCGACGGCGCACTGCAGGTACTGGGGCGAATGCAATCCGGAGGAGAGGCGAAAATGCCCGCTGAGCAAGGCGCCGGATTCGGTCAGGGCGTCGACGATCTCGTGTTCGGTCATGCGGAGTCCTGCCAAACGACGTTCCCGGCGACGATGGTTTTGACGGGCCAGCCTTTTAGCTCCCAACCGTCGAACGGCGTGTTGTGGCTCTTGCCGGCGAAACCGGCGGCGTCGACGGTCTTGGTACGCTCGAGGTCGATCACGGTGACGTTGCCGATCGTGCCCTCGCTCAGGTCTCCGGCGTCGAGCCGCAGGATCGCAGCGGGGTTGCACGACATCAACTCGACGAGCCGTCTGATGTCGACGTGGCCGGCGTGCAACAGCCGGTCGCAGGCTAGCGGCACGGCGGTTTCCAGACCGACGATGCCGAATGGCGCCAGGTCGAACTCGAGCTTCTTCTCGTCGGGGTGGTGAGGGGCATGGTCGGTGACGATGGCGTCAACCGTGCCGTCGGCCAGCGCCTCGATCACGGCTTGCCTGTCGGACTCGGAGCGCAGCGGCGGGTTCATCTTGGAATTCGTGTCGAAATCGCGGACCAGCTCATCGGTGAGCACGAAGTGGTGCGGTGTCACTTCGCAGGTCACATTGACGCCGCGCGCCTTGGCATCGTGGATGAGGCGTAGTGACCCGGCAGCGGAGATGTGGGCGCAGTGCAGACGGCCGCCGGTGAGCTCGGCGAGGATGATATCGCGGGCCACGATGATCTCCTCGGCTGCCGACGGGTGCCCCCGGAAGCCGAGCGCGGTCGATACCGAGCCCTCGTGCATCGCCGACTTCTTCGTCAGTGTCATCTCCTCGCAGTGCTCGATCACCGGGATGTCGAACATCCGTGTGTACTCCAGAGCGCGGCGCATGAGCTCCGCGGTAGCCACCGGGTAGCCGTCGTCGGAGACCGCCACGCAGCCGCCGTCGACGAGCTCGCCGATCGCGGCCAGCGCCTCGCCCCGTTGTCCCACGCTGACGCAGCCGATCGGGTACACGGGCACGGATCCGAACTCGTCGGCGCGTTCGATGATGAGCTCGGTGACCGCGCGCTGGTCGTTTACGGGATCGGTGTTCGGCATACAGGCGACGCCGGTGAAGCCACCGGCCGCCGCCGCCGCTGTGCCGCTCTCGATCGTTTCCTTGTGTTCTTGCCCGGGCTCGCGCAAATGCACATGCATATCGATGAAACCGGGTGCCACGATGCAGCCGGCGACATCGACAATCTCGGCGCCATCGGCCGACACGTCGGTATCGAGCGCGGCGACGAGACCGTCTTCGTCGATCAGGACATCGGCGGTTTGGTCGAAATCACGGGCCGGGTTGACCACCCGCCCTCCTTTAAGCAGAAGCTTCGACATCTTTGCTCTCTCCGCCGCCTCCGGCGAGCAGGTACAGCACGGCCATGCGGACGGCGAGCCCGTTGCTCACCTGGTCGAGGATCACCGACGCGGGTCCGTCGGCGACATCGGAAGCGATCTCGACACCGCGATTCATCGGCCCGGGGTGCATGACGATGGCGTCCTCCTTGGCGAGGGCCAGTCTTTCCTTGCTGAGGCCGAACAGGTTGAAGTATTCGCGGGCGCTCGGAAACGACAGCATGCCGCCACGCTCGAGTTGGATGCGAAGGGCCATCACCACGTCGGCGCCCTCGAGCGCCGGCTCGAGGCGCGTGTGGGCCTCGACACCGAGCGATTCCACATCGAGCGGCATGAACGTGGGTGGCGCCGCGACGACGACGTCGGCGCCGAGCTTGCGCAGGCAGTGGATGTTGGAGCGCGCTACGCGGCTATGCGCGATGTCGCCGAATATCAGCACGCGCAAGCCGGCGATCGTGCCCTTGGCGTCGCGGATCGTCAGCGCATCGAGCAGCGCCTGGGTGGGATGCTCGTGAGCGCCGTCGCCGGCGTTGATCACCCCGGCCCGGCACGTCCGCGCCAGTACGTGGGCGGCGCCGGGAAAAGCGTGCCGGATTACCAGCAGGTCGGGAAACATCGCCTCGATGTTGCGGGCGGTGTCGATGAGAGTTTCGCCCTTGACGACCGCCGACGTCGACGCCGAGATGCTCTGTGTGTCGGCCGACAGCCGCTTGGCGGCGATCTCGAATGACGTTCGCGTACGGGTCGAGGGTTCGAAGAACAAGTTGATCACCGTCTTGCCGCGCAGTGTGGGTACCTTCTTGATCGGCCGCCGGCCGATTTCCTTGAAGTGCTCTGCCGTATCGAGGATCAGCCCGATCTCCTCGGGTTCGAGGTCCTCGATGCCGAGCAGATCCTTGCGCGTCAGCGATGTCTTTTGGGGCCCGTCGGGGACTGCAAGGTCCTCGCTGGGCTGCGTTCCGACCCGTGCCATCAGCCTTCTCCGTTGTCGTCGTTGGTCGTCGTCGTTTCGCCGGTCGGCCGCACGAACTCCTCGACGTCGAACATGGTGACGCTGTCGTCGCCATCGATCTCCTTGCAGTGCACCTTGATGACTTCGAGGAGGGAGGTCGGGACGTTCTTGCCGACGAAGTCGGCGCGGATCGGGAATTCGCGGTGGCCGCGGTCGATCAGCACCGCGAGTTGAATGGCGCGCGGCCTCCCGTAGTCGATCAGCGCGTCGAGCGCGGCGCGAATCGTGCGCCCGGTGAACAGCACGTCGTCCACCAGCACCACGACGTTGTTTTCCAACTCGAATGGCAACTCCGTGGCTTGGACGACGGGGTTGGGTGCGATCTGCGACAGGTCATCGCGGTACAGCGTGATGTCGACGCTCCCCGTCGGTATGCGAACCCCTTCGAAGAGCTCGATCTTGTTGGCCAGAGTCTCGGCCAGAGGCACGCCGCGGCTGCGGATGCCGACCAGGACCAAGCGGTCGGTTCCCTGGTTGCGCTCGACGATCTCGTGGGCGATGCGGGACAAGGCGCGGTCGATCTGCCGGGTGTCCATGACGGTCGCTTTTTCACGCATCGCGGGCTCCTTGAAAAAAAAGCCCGGGCCGCGATACTTCTGCGGTTCGGGTCGAGATGGGCTGCATTTACTTGCCTCCCTTTCTGGCCTCACGGTGCCAGTCCTTAAAGGGTCGAAGGTCCGAGTCAATGTAGCGACAGGCGGCGAGGCTGTCAAATCCTCGCCCGATTTGCCGGTCTGCAATACCCATGCTACGTTCGCGTCGAACCACGCAGCGGCGATGCTGTCCCTCGGCGAGTCCATGTACGACCGGCGCCTGGCCATAGAATCCGTTACCCGTCTCGGCCCCGGGCAATTTGTTCTTGCCTTCGAGAGTCCCGAAATCGCCGCCGCCTGTCGCCCCGGACACTTCGTGATGATCTCGGTCGGCGACTCCATAGACCCCCTCCTGCGTCGTCCCATGGCCGTGTACCGGGTGTTGCGCGACGCCGACGGCAAGCCGCGGGGCTTCACCATGCTCATCGAGGTCGTCGGGCGCGGCACGGCTCTTCTGGAGCAAAGACAGGCCGGCGACGAAGCCAACGTGCTCGGACCACTGGGCGTGCCGTTCGCTCTGCCGCAGCGCGGCGACGAAAGCGGCGAGCATTTGCTGATCATGGGTGGCGTCGGCTCGGCTCCCTTTCCGCTGGTTGCCGAGCAGTTACGCGCCGATGGCTTCTCGAGCCGCGCTTTCGTCGGCGCGCGCACCGAAGAAGCACTGCTGTGCGTCGAGGATTTCGTCGACATGGGCGTGCCGGTGGAGGTCTCCACCGACGACGGTTCCAGCGGCCATCACGGATTTGTTACCGGGCTGCTGGATGCCCATCTCGATGCCCACGCAGCACTCGACACCCGGCTCTATGCCTGCGGACCGGGTCCCATGATGCGCGCCGTGCACGACATCGCAGTGGCTCGGGACCTGCCGCTCCAGGTCAGCTTCGAGGCGCCGATGGCCTGCGGTATCGGTGTATGCCTGTCGTGCGTGCTGAAGGTTCGGCGCAGCGACTCGGCCGCCGACGCCGCCGTCGAGCGTGAGTTCGCCGGCGGTGACGATTGGTACTATGGGCGCTGCTGCCGGGAGGGTCCCGTGTTCGACAGCCGCAGGTTGGTCTGGGAATGAGCGCACACAAGGCGGCTGCCACAAGCGCAGGATGGGCGGAATGAGCGCACCTGATCTGCGCGTCAAGATCGGCGATCTCACGCTGCAGAACCCGGTCATCGTGGCCTCTGGAACGTTCGGATACGGCGGCGAGTTCTCCGAGATTGTCGACCTCAATCGAATCGGCGGTATCGCCGTGAAGGGGCTGTCGCTTCATGTCGAGCGCGGCAACCCGACGCCGCGCATCGTCGAGACCCCGGGCGGCATGCTCAACTCCATCGGTCTGCAGAACGTCGGCGCGGAGGCGTTCCTCGAAGAAAAACTGCCGTTTCTGCGCCAGTACGACGCGGCGGTGATCGCCAACATCTGGGGCCGCACGGTAGAGGAATACATCGGCATCGCCGAGCGACTCGACGGTGCTGAGGGACTCGATGCCCTCGAGCTGAACATCTCGTGTCCCAACATCAAGGAGGGTGGCATCAACTTCGGCACCGATCCGCGCCTGACCGAGGAAGTCACCAGGGCGGTGCGCGAGGCGTCGAGCTTGCCGCTGTGGGTCAAGTTGTCGCCGAGCGTCACCGACATCGGCGAGCTGGCGCGGGCGGCCGAGGCCGGCGGTGCCGATGCCCTGTCGGTGATCAACACCATCCGCGGCATGACGGTCGACACGGAGAGCCGGCGGCCGACGTTGGCAAGCGGCTTCGGGGGCCTGTCGGGTCCCGCCCTTCTGCCGATCGCGCTGTATCTGGTATATGAGACCCGGCGGGCGACAAATCTGCCGATTTTGGGCGTAGGGGGCATCGAAGGTGTTGACCAGGCGTTACAGTTCTTGATCGTCGGAGCCAACGCGGTGCAGGTAGGAACCGCAAACTTCTACGATCCGACGGTGTCGACCCGTCTGGTCGACGAGCTTGCCGAGTGGTGTAGCCAACACGGGGTGGCGTCGATCGATGAAGTGGTGGGGACGTTGCAGTTCGAACATCGGTAGCCGGACGCTGAAGGGCTCCCGGGGACGGCGTGCATGGGTCTTGCGGGGCCCTGCCAGGGTCGGCGCCGTACTTGTGCTCGGGGTCCTTGTCGCCGGGTGCGCGACCCGCCGTCCTCTCGTGGTGACCGCCGGCGGGCCGTGGGAGGGCAACGCCTCGTGGTACGGAATTAAGTTCCACGGCAGGCTGGCCGCCGACGGCAGCCGTTACAACATGTACGAGCTGACCGCGGCGCACAAGACATTGCCGTTCGGCACCAGGTTGCTGGTGACGAACCTCGGAAACGGACGTAAGGTAAAGGTGAAGATCACCGATCGGGGGCCTTTCATCGAGGGTCGAATCATCGACCTTTCCTTCGCTGCGGCGCAGGAGCTCGACATGCTGAAGGACGGCGTCGCGCTGGTGCGTCTGGAGCCCATTTCGTGAGCATGACCCCTCGACTGGCGGTAGCTCTCGACGTAGGCAGCAAGGCTGAGGCGCTTGATGCAGCGGCAACGTTGCGCGGCCACGTCGATATCGCGAAAGTCGGCCTCGAGCTCTTCGTGGCTGCCGGTCCGTCGCTCGTTACCGAGCTGGTGGCGGACGATTGGTCCGTTTTTCTCGACCTCAAGTTGCACGACATCCCGGCCACGGTGGCCGGGGCGGTCCGTTCGGCCCGCGGGCTGGGCGCGGAGTTGTTGACGCTCCACGCCGCCGGCGGCCGCCGAATGATCGAGGCCGCCGCGGCGGCGCGTGACGGCGACGCAATGCCGCGCCTACTCGGTGTCACGGTGCTGACCAGCCTCGATGCAGTACAGATGGGCGAGGTGGGATTGCAGGGTACCGTCCGCGATTCCGTGGGTCGCCTGGCCCGACTGGCAGCGGCGTCCGGCTGCGACGGCGTGGTGTCGTCGCCTCACGAGATCGCTGAGCTGAAGGCGGCACACGGCAAGGATTTTCTGGTCGTCACGCCGGGCATCCGCCCGGCGGGCGCGGCCGTTGATGATCAGGCGCGAGTGGCGACCGCGGGCGACGCGGTTGCCGACGGCGCCGACATACTGGTAGTGGGCAGACCTATCATGAAAGCTGCGGATCCGGCGGCGGTCGCCGATGATATCCGCGCCGAAATGGAGCAAGCATATGGATGAGAAAGCGGGGGCGGGCCCGGCGGCCCGCGATATTGAGGAACACGAGCGCCTCGAAACGCTCGAGCAGTTCATGGGGTACCGCTTCAACGATCGAGGAGCGTTGCATCGGGCAACGATTCATCGCTCCTTCGCCAACGAGAGCGAGGAGGACACCGCCGACAACGAGGTACTGGAGTTCCTCGGCGATGCCGTCCTCGGGCTCGTGGTCAGCGAGCTGTTGTACCGGCGCCATCCGGAACTGACGGAAGGCGAGATGTCCAAGCTGAAGGCCTTCCTGGTGTCGTCGGAGTGCCTGGCGCGGCGCGCCGAGGAGATCGACCTCGGCAAGTACCTCGTACTCGGGCGCGGCGAGGAAAAGACCGACGGTCGCCTCAAGGATTCGCTGCTGGCCAATTCGTTCGAGGCGGTGATCGCCGCGGTTTATCTGGACGGGGGATTGGAGCCGGCAACGCGTTTCATCGACGACACGGTGTGGTCACACCTGGCGGATGCCATAGAGGAAGATGCGGCTTTCAACGACTTCAAGTCGCTGTTGCAGGAGCGCCTGCAGGCCGACGGCCGACCGCTGCCGGTGTACGAGGTGGTCGAAGAACGTGGCCCCGACCACGACAAGACCTTCCGCATCGAGGTTTTCGTCGACGGAAAACCGTTGACCAAAGGCGAGGGACGCACCAAGAAAGCGGCCGAGCAAGTGGCGGCGGACCTGGCGCTGCAACAGCTAGACGCCGGCTAGCGCTCGATCCAACCGCCGCCGAGGAGCAGGTCGTTGCGGTAAAAGGCGACACCTTGGCCTGGCGTGATGGCGTGCTGAGGCACTTCGAACTCGACGAGCATGCGGCCGTCGGCCTGCGGCGTGATCAACGCCGCGACTTCGCGGTGGCGGTGGCGAATACGGGCCGCGGCTTCGAGGGGCTCGGTGGGTGGTTCGATCGACACCCAGTTGCAGCGACCCGCGATCAAGCGGCTCGACGCGAGCGCGCTCTCGGGACCCACAACCAAGGTATTGCTGTCGGGCTGCAGATCGATCACGAACAACGCTTCCGGATGATGGAGACCGAGGCCGCGCCGCTGTCCGATGGTGTAACGGTGCAGGCCGCGATGCGAGCCCAGCACGGCGCCGGCGATATGGCGGATCGGGCCGGCGGCGGCGACCGTGGGCAGCTCACTTTCGATAAAACTGTCCTTGTCGCCGTCCGGAATGAAGCACAGCTCGTAGCTCTCGGGCTTGTCGGCGACGGGGACGCCGAGGCGTCGCGCCGCCTCACGTACGTCGTCCTTGGCCATCTCGCCGAGCGGAAACACGACGCTCGCGAAGCGCTCCGCGGGTACGTCGAACAGGAAGTACGACTGGTCCTTGTCGTGGTCGTGTCCCTTGCGTAGCTGCGGGCGGTCGCCGTTGCCGACACCGTTGTCGAGACGGGCGTAGTGGCCGGTAGCCAGGTGCTCGGCGTCGAGTCCGCGCGCCAGCTTCCACAACAGGTCGAATTTCACCAGCCGGTTGCAGCGAATGCAGGGGCTCGGCGTTTGCCCGGCGACGTAGTCGTCGATAAACGGGTCGACGATGTGGCCGCGAAAACCCTCACTGTGATCGAAGACGTAGTGGGGCATGCCGAGTCGATCGGACACGATGCGCGCATCGGCGATGTCGGCCGGTGAGCAGCAACGCCCACGGCCGGACGCCAGGTTCTGGGCGGAGTAATCCCACAAGCGGAGCGTCAGACCGAACACTTCGTGGCCGGCCTCTGCCAGGAGCGCCGCGGCGGTCGACGAATCGACACCGCCGCTCATGGCAACGGCGATACGGGCCATCAGCGCACCGCCGCGAGGCCCGCGTTACGCAGTGCGGCAACGGCTGTGGGGATCACTTCGATGGCGCGATCGATGTCTTCGTCGGTGGTTTCGTAGCCGAGCGACATGCGCAGAGCCCCGGCTTCGTAGCGACGTTCGACGCCCAGGGCGGCCATTACGGGAGAGGAGTGGGCGATGCCGCTCGTGCAGGCGGAGCCCGCGGAGGTAGCGATGCCCTCGAGGTCGAGGCGCGCGACCAGCGCGTTGCCGTCACAATCGGCAAAGCACAGGTGACACGTATTGGGTAGGCGGTTGTTCTCAGCGCCGTTGCGACGGACGTCGTCGATGCGCTCGACCAGTGCCGCTTCCAGGCGGTCGCGGAGGACGGCGATGGGCGCGGCCATTTCATCTTGCAAGGTGGCGGCGCGGATGCATGCTGCGCCGAACCCCACCATGGAGGCGGTCGCCTCGGTTCCACCACGTCGGCCGCCTTGTTGTCCGCCGCCGCGCATGAGCGGCGCGAGCTCGACGCCGGGGCGCACGTACAGGGCGCCGACGCCCATCGGTCCGGCGAGCTTGTGCGATGAGAGCGACAGCAGGTCGACGACCGCCACCAGCGGCTTCAGGTCGATCCACGCCGCCGCTTGTACCGCGTCGGTGTGCAGCAGCGCCCCGGTCGGGCGAACGATGTCGGCAATGGCCTCGACCGGTTGCAGGCTGCCGACCTCGTTGTTCGCAGCCATGATCGAGACCAGCTTGGTGTCGGGTCGCATCGCCTCACGCACGGCCTCAGGGTCGACGCAGGCGTCGCTGTCGACGGCCACGCTCGTCACCTCGACGCCGAGATCTCGGAGCGCCACAGCAGGTTCGAGAATCGCCGGATGTTCGATAGCGGTGATCACCAGATGGCCGCTCGGCGGCCAGCCGAGGCCGCCCAACAGGGCCATGTTGTCAGCCTCGGTGCCGCCGCTGGTGAACACCACGGAGGGCGCATCACAGCCCAACAACGCCGCAACCTGATTTCGGGCCTCCTCGATGGCTGCGCGGGCCCGCTGGCCGCTGCGATGCGCGGCCGACGGATTGCAGACGATTCCGTCGAGCCACGGTCTCATGACGTCGGCAGCCGCGGCGCACAAGGGCGCACTGGCGTTGTAGTCGAGGTAGATGCTCATGGTGACAGGATGCCACAGAGGAGCGGACTCACCACACTCTTGCCACGGCC
>CBDUXW010000056.1:0-10792 GCA_965371275.1 uncultured bacterium
ATCATGTGAACACTTAGTATCGGGAGAAAGACCGTATGTTACGCACACTTAGACTTTTGGCGCTCGTGGCCGTTTTCACCGCATTATTCATGTACGTCAGCGCTTCAGATGCCGCCTTGGGTGCTCGAGCTACGCCGACGGCTTCGTCTCTCCGCCCTGTGGAAAACTTCCAATCCGCCGCCTCACTGGAAACAAACGGCTTCCAGCGCATCCTCGGCCAGGACGGCGACGGGCTTTTCACCAAGGCCGGATGGAATCACTACGGTCCGGGGTACTTTTCACTGGATTCCGAGACCGGTGTGCTCAGATCCAGCGGTGGAATGGGCCTGATGTGGTACGCAGCGGCGGAATACGGCGATTTCGCACTCGATTTGGAGTTCATGACCGAGGTCGAAGACGCCAATTCAGGCGTTTTTGTGCGCGTACCTGCGGTTCCGAGGAGCGATGGCTACATCAATCACTCCTGGGAAGTACAGATTTACGACGTCGGCGAAGGAATCCACCAAACCGGAGCCGTGTACGACGCCGAGGCCCCGACAAGACTGGCTTCCAAGGGTCCCGGCGAGTGGAATCGCATGCGCATTACCTTCGTCGGCAACCACATCAGCGTCGAGATCAACGGCGACAAGGTGCTCGACTGGGACGCGGAGCCGCGCGGCAAGGTGGAGGATTTCACGGCGCGTGGATACATCGGTTTACAGAATCACGACGTCGACACGAGCACGATGTTTCGCAACATCTTCGTGAAGTCGCTCGACTGAACCCAACAGCGACTCGGTATGAGAGTTTCCGGAAATCGAGCTCCAAAAACGGCCCACACGCGCCGATCCGGACCCGCCGGGGACCACGTCATTCAGATCCGTTGCGGCGCACCTGCGCGCCTGTCAGCCGCTCCTAGGCGGGACTTTCACACGGAAGCGCCGGAAATCACGACGGCGCCCCAAATCACCAGGGCCGCACCGGCCACGCGACCAACCGTGACCGCCATCCACGCCGGCACGACTTTTTCGGCCAGGACGAAGGCGGCGATCAACGCCACCCATACCAGGTTCATCACGCCGGTCACGAACAGGAGCAGCATCAGCATCCAGCAGCAGCCGACGCAGTAGGCGCCGTGGTGCAGGCCGATGGAAAGCGCCCCTGAAGCGTCGTCGCGCCAATGGCTGGTCAGAAAGCTCAGCGGCGAACGGCAATGGTGCAGGCACGCGTTCTTCAGTGGTGACCACTGAAAGGCGCCGGCCACGATCAACACGACGCCCCCGAAGACAGCGCTGGTGCTGACCATCATGGGCGACAACAGGGCGGCGCTCTGCAGTCCCCACTGCGCCAGCGTCGCGAGGGCGCTGAACGCCGTCCACACGATCAAGTAACCGGAAAGAAACAGGCTCGTGGGCATATACGGCTGCTCACGCTCCCGCTTCTGGCGGTTCAGGTTTGCGAACAGCAGCACCATCGGCGCCGCCGACGGCACCATCATGGCGACCATCATCACCGACCACATCACGAACACCATAAACGCCTGGCGCGGCGTCCAGGCATCCGTCATGGGCATGCTCATGGCGCTCATGGCGTCGCCTGACATCCCCATGTCGCCCATGCCGCGGGCTTCGGCGATGGTGTAGGTCCACGCGAAGACGGTAAGCAGGAGCAAACCGGTGGCAACGATGGCGCGGTCACGCTTGAGAACCGCTTCGAGCGGCGTGTCGCTCACGTCGGCGTTTGTTCTCCCGCTACGCCGCGGTGCGCTTGGCCGCCGGCATCAGGTTGTGCGGGGCGAGGCGCGCGACGTCTTCGGTCGGCGGCTTCTTGAGCAGGCGCAGGATCAATTTGCCGAGCCAGCGAGCCATGCTGCGCTTGAACGCCTTGTTGCCGCGCACGGCGCTGTCCGACGACAAGCCGTGGCGCCGATAGCGCGTGAACAGGCCGCGATTGAGCGCCAGGTAGGCAAGGTGCGCCTTCCACCCTTTGTAGCCGAAGCCACGCGACCGCTTCATGATCGACGAGATGCTGTAGAAATCCTCCCAGGCCTCATCGACCTTCTGGAGCAACTCATCGTCGTTCTTGAAGTTGGGGTGGTCGTACAGGATGCGCGGGTGATCCGGATCGAGCCAGTAGTCGTAGTTCGGATCCTTGAGCTGTAGCTTCTTCTTGCCGCGCTTCATGAGGGCGAAATCGACCGTGCCCGGAAACGGCACCATGGGCACGAACTGCGCCAGCGCCATGCCGCAATCGCGGGAAAAGACCTTGGTGAACTCGAGGCTCTCCGGCGTGTCGCTTTCCAGCCCGAAGATCAGGCTGCCGAGGATGAACGGCGTGCCCTCCGTGCGGATGGTGTTGAGCTTGTCGATAAGCTCGTCGCCGATCGGGTTCCACTCCTTGTTGACCGCCTTCAGACCCTCGGCGGTGACCGCCTCGATACCGATCAACACGCCGATGATGTTGGCCTTCTTCATGGCGTGCAGGTACTCGAGGTTGTCGGCCACCTCCATGGTGATCTGGGTGGCGTACTTCATGTCGCTGGGTATCTCGGCAGCAAGCCGCTCGAGCAACTCGAGGCGACCGTCGTAGCCGGCCTGCAGCTCCTGGCGCAGCTCCTCAGACTTGGCGTTGGCGATGTCTTCGATCGTGTACGGATAGAAGTTATCGTCGGCAAACAGCACCACACGAAATCCGGCAGCGTACAGATACTGGACCTCCTGGATGATGGCATCGTTGGCGCGCACCCGCGGCACACGGCCGTCCTGCACCCAGACCGAGCAGAACGAGCACTGCTTGGGGCATCCACGCACGGTCTGCACCGAGGCCATCAGGTAAGGCTCGAGGTTCATCAGGTCCCAGCGCGCCGGGGTGAAGTACTTCGGGTCTACCCGGCCGCCTTTGTAGCGCTCCTGCAACGTACCGGCGGCGAAGTCGTCAAGTAGCTGCGGCCAGGCGGTTTCAGCGTCGCCGGTAACGCAGGAATCGCCGTACTCGAGGACCTCTTCGGGGAAGATGGAGGCATGCGGGCCACCGAACACCACGGTGGCGCCACGTTTCTTGAGCTCCCCGGCCATCTCGTAGGCGTAGACGATATTGGAGGTGTGCACGCTGAGGCCGACCAGGTCTCCCGGCTCGACCTCGTCGAACGGAAATCCTTCGATCGCCTGGTCGATCAGGCGAATCTCGCGGACGTAGTCCTCGTCGGGCGTAACTGCCGCCAGCACGGGAAGCGCTCGAGGTGTCGACACGGAGAAGCTGATCCGCTCGGCATCCGGCGCCGGGTTGACGATGAATACGGTGAAGCTGTCGCCGGAACGGCTGTCGCTCATGGTGACTCCCAAATTCGCAAGGATGATGGGGTCGTCGTTGCCGCCTAGGCTCGACGATTGGTACCGGTGGACGCACCACCGGCGGGACTGCACATATGAATCTGAAGATTGTATCCACAAACACGCGACACGAACAGGACCGGCAGCGCGCCTACAGCCCGCGGTGGGCCACGCCGGCGATCAGGAAACGCGTCCAGAAGCATCTCAAAGGGGTCAAGCTCAGAAATCGAAGGCGCGGCTCTCGGCTTGAAGTTGTCCGTCGAGGGCCCCCACCAACACCAGATTCCCGTCAATGAGTGTACCGCTCATCGCCCACATAGGCACGTCGTCGGCGACCACGCTCCACGAGGTCCCGGATCCGCGCAGTAGCAATCCGGTCGGCCGGCCGGGCAACAACAGCAGCGCCTCACCACCGTTCTCGGCGATAATCCGGGGCGGCCGGTCGATACGCCACTCCTCTGAGTCCTCGATGACGATCTCGAAGTTGCCGTCGGTTGCTGTGGCCGCCAGCAGACGACGCTTGCCGGTCGAGGCCTCGGACCACAGCGTTGCCTCGCCGACGTTCAACGGCCCGATGACCGGGCAACCGTTGAGCTCCCACATCGGCGGGCCCAGGCGCACCGGCTCTCCGAACTCGGAGGCCGTGGTGCCGATGACGCGATGGATGTCGCGGTAGCCGCCGCCGGTGTTGCGAAAGGCGATGACCACTTCCTGGTCGGGACGCACGTCGATGTCGACACGACAACAGCCGCAAATCGAGGCGGCCTGCGCCTCGGTGAGGTTGATCTCCGTCACCTCGCTGCCGTTGATGCGGGCGTAGTAGAGCTCCGCCGGCTCCTCGGCGCCGCGCGGCGCGAAGCGTCCGTCGATCCAAGCGGCGTGGGCCACGCCCTCGGCATCGACGTCCAGGTCGACAAAGCCGCGGTAAACGCGCTCGCCGGCGTCGGCGTTCAGTGCCATCGAGGGCTCGAAGCTGGCGCCGTGATCGCGGCTCATGGCGCCGCGAATCTCACCGCGGGCGCTCCAGGCAACGCCAACCACACCGTCGGCGCCGATCGCGATGGCCGGCCGCCCTTCGTCGAGGTCTCCGCCGGAAACGCCATCGGGGATGTCATTCACCTGCACCGGCGGCGTGTACACGTTGCCCGGTCCCAGCCGTGAGATGAACAGGTCGGCGCTGCGTCCCGTGGAGCGCTCGGTCCACGCGATATACACAGAACCATCGGCGCCGCGGGCAAACTGCGGCATGTAGATTTCGCGGTCGCGCAGGAATCCGAGTCCGGTCGCGACATCGACGTTGGCGACAGCGACCGACTCCCCGGCGGAATCATCGCTCGATGTCGCGCCGCCCGACGCGGCGCAGCCCGACGCCGCCACCAACAGCACCACCGAGAGGAGCAAGAGCCGATGACGTCCGCCGCCGACGGGAGTGGCGCGACGCCACCCCGATTCACTGCGTCTGCGGGTCGCGATCATCGCTTTGTCTCCTGCTGGTCGTTGTCCGCCAGATCACGAATCGAGTACAACTTGCCCTGCGTGCGGATCAACAGGCGGTCGCCGACGATCGCCGGGGTCGCCATCGAAAACTCATCGAGGCTGTTGATGCCGAGCAGCTCGAACTCCTCGCCGGTGCTGATGACGAACGTGTCGCCTTCCTCGTTCAGCACGAAGATCTTGCCGTCGTAGGCCCACGGTGACGAGGTGAAGTTGCGCGCCGTCGGATGGATGCGTGAGCGATAGAGGCGCTCGCCCGTCGCCGGATCGTGTTTCGCGAAGATCCCGGCGTCGGTGAGCACGAAGAGCCCGCCGTCGGCGATCACCGGCGTCGGCAGGTAGGTACCGCCGGCGACACGGTTGTACCAGACCACGTAGTCGTTCGAAGTCTGGGGCTCGGGCGGCGTGATGTCTCCGGAAGCGCCCGGCCGGATTGCGGCAATCGGCTTGTTCCGCTCGCCTTGCGCCCCCGAGGTCACGAACAACAGACCGTTGTAGGCGAACGGGCTGGCGATGGAGGACTGCGCCATGCGCGCCATGCGCCACAGCTCGTTGCCGTCGAAGTCGTAGCTGATCACGACGCCGGGCCCGATGGTGACAATCTCGGTGCGAACGTCGTTGTCCCACACGAACGGCGTCGACCACGCCGACTTCATTCGTATGTGGTCCATGTAGGAGCGGGGCGTCGTCCACAGGTGCTCGCCGGTGTTCTTGTCGTACGCGGCAACGAAACTGCCGTCCTCGTTGTCGTTCAGAATGAACAGCCGGTCACCGTGCAACGCCGGCGACGCGCCGGCGCCGAACTCGAGGTACACCTGGTGCGGTTCGAGCGGTGTCATCCACAGCTCATTGCCTTCCATGTCGAAGGCGTACAAGCCTTGGAACGCCACGTACACGTAAACGGCTTCGCCATCGGTAACCGGCGTTTCCGAGGTATAGCTGTTCTTGCGATGGCGGCCGACGGGTGGGTTGCCGCCGTGGAAGTCGTTGCGCCAGAGCAGCTCGCCGGTCTCAAGGTCAAGGCAGAACAGGAAATATTGCAGGGTCACTTCGTCGCGAAACTCCGCATCGCGCGCGTCGACCTTGGCAATCACCTCGTCCATCGGCAGGCCCTGCTTCTGTAGCTCGGCTATGTAGTCATTGGAGAAATCGACGCCGAGCGACGGCTGCTTCATCGGCGTGTCGCTGACCGCCGAGGTCACGAACACCTTGCCGTTCCAGACAATCGGCGACGACCATCCCATGCCCGGCACGTCGGCCACCCACTCGACATTCTCGGTGGTCGACCAGGTACTCGGCAGGTTCGGGTTGTCGGACACCGGCAGGCCGCCGGGGCCGCGGAACTGCGGCCAGTTGTCGGCAGCCCCGCCGACGCCGCGAGACCGCGGCCCGTCGTCGGAAGCCCCGCCGGTGAACGCTTTCAGCATGCGGTACCAGAACTCTTGCGCCTCGTGGAACTCCTTGATGCCGACACGCTCGTCCTGACCGTGCGCTCGGGCATCGTTGGGGTCGCCGAAGATCGCCGCCACGCCGTACACGGGGATGCCGACGTTGCGCACGTAGAGACCATCGGTAGCGCCGGTGGACATCCCGGGAATCACCGGCACGCCCGGCCACATCTCCTCGACCAGCGGCTCGATGACACCCATGATCTCGTCGGTCAGCGGCGACGGGTCGGACGGCGTCGGCACGTTGAGACGTTCGATCCGGATGTTGTCGTTGCCGGCGATCTCGCGCAGCGTCGCCTCGATGTCGTCGGGCGACTGCCCCGGCAGAATGCGGCAGTTCACCGTGGCCTGCGCGGTCTGGGGCAGGGCGTTGTCGGCATGGCCGGCCGCCAGGCGTGTCGCCACACAAGTCGTGTGCAGCAGCGCGTTGTAAAACGGCGAGGCCGACGACAACCGCGCCGCGGCGTCGAGATTGGGCGGATCTTGCGCCACCTGGCGCATGTCCACGGCGGTCTGCCCGTCGGCAAACCCGGCCGAACGCTCGAAATAGAGGCGCGACACCTGCGACAGCTCTACCGGGAAGGTGTATTCGGAGAGTCGCGCCAGCGCCATCGTCAGCTCGTAGATGGCGTTGTCGGGGGTCGGCCGCGAGCTGTGCCCGCCGGAATTGGTGACCGTCAGATGAAACGTCAGGTACACCTTCTCGGCGGCCTGCACGTTGAAGATGTTCGGCGTGCCCTGAAAGAGCTCGCCGCCGCCGGCATCGGAGTTGATGGCAAAGGCCGCGTCGACCAGCTCGCGCCGAGCTCCCGCCAGATACTCGATGCTGTCGCTCGACGTCTCTTCGTCGCCGGTGAGCACGGCAATCAGGTCGCGGTCGGGCACATAGCCCTCGTCACGCAGGCGGATGAAGTTGGTCACGATGTGCACCGCGCCGGCCTTGTTGTCGTCGGTACCGCGACCATAGTAGTAACCGTCGATCTCGCGCAGCTCGAATGGGTCGAACTCCCAGTCGGAACGCAGCGCATCAACCACGTCGAGGTGCGCCATCAGCATGATGGGCTCCTTCGTGGGCGGGCCGCCGCGCGGCGCCTGGCCCCGATAACGCGCCACCACGCTGCCGAGCTCGGGATAGGGGCTCACCACTTGCACGTCTTCCTCTGGGAACCCGGCGTCGATCAACCGGCGTCGCATCGCCTCGGCCGCCGCCTTGACGTTCTCCGGCATGTCGGCGGTCGAACGAAAGGCGATCAGCTCGGCGTAGATCTCCTTGGCGAGGGCGTTGTAGTCGGTCGTTTGCTTCGGCGCCGGTACTAACCGGCCCGGATCAGTGTTCACAACGGCGGCCACGACCTCGACGGCAGCACCCACGACGGTGCCCGACAACGCGGCAACACAGAGAAATGCAAAGGCTCTCTTCACTCGGGATCTCCGGTAGGCAAGGTAGATACGCGATTCGCTCGTCACATGATCGCATATCGCCGCAGCGTGCTTCACCGGTACGGGCTTGCGGCGGAATGCCCCGGCACCCACCTGGCGCGCCGATGTGACGGGGCGGCGCCGCCTGAATTCGACCAGCCATGGCCGTCCAACGTGAATGAGCCCGACGAGACGCGCCGCTCTTGCACCACCCGAGCCTACGGCACGATGATTCTGTTTCCGTTGCACATGTGATTCACATGTGCAACGATCGAGGAATGCCGAAGATGATCCAAGTGCGCAACGTGCCAGACCACTTGCATCGAGAGCTCGCGCGGCGCGCCCGGCTCCACGGCATGACGCTCACCGACTTCATTCAGGGGATCCTCGAACGCGAGATGTCTCGCGAGGATCGGAAGGACGTCCTGCGACGGATGCTGAAGCGGGAGTCTGTCGACCTTGGTGATCTGACGGCCGCCGACCTTATCCGCGAGGGGCGGCGAGAAGCCGGACGCGAGTGACCGACCCGGTGGAGCTTCGCCACACGGTCGTCGATGCTTCAGCAATCGTGGACCTCTTGCTGCGACCGCGGGACGCGAAGTTCATGCTTCGCCTGGTGGAGGATTCGAGCGTCGAACTGCACGTACCGAACCTGTGCGATGTGGAGGTGGCTTCAGGGATCCGACGTGCATTCCTGCGGGGACGAATCGCTACCGTGGCGGCAGCGAGGACCATGCTGGACGACCTGTGCGGGTTGCCCCTGCAGCGTTACGAGCACGATCCGCTGTTGCACCGAATCCTCGATCTACGCCACAACTTCTCGGCGTATGAGGCGAGCTACGTAGCCTTGGCGGAGGCGCTCGGCACATCTTTGCTCACTGCGGACGCTCGGCTGAAAGCGGCGACCAACACGCATACAGACGTCGTCGCGCACCTCGTCGCGACGAGCTAGCCGGGATTCAGCAGAGGCCGCAAGCAGCCGTGCACTGCTATTGGCTCATCCCCAGTAGGTCGAAGATCTCACGCTGGGCGATCGGCCAGGCATCGGTGCCCGGCCACATGACCTCGAAGTGGCCGGCATTCGGCACCACGATGAGCTCGGAGTCGTCGACCTGGCTGGCCTCGTAGTTGTAGAGGCTCACCTGTTGCCGCGGTACGACCGTATCGTATTGCCCGGTGATATGGCGTTGGGGTACGTCGAGCGGCAGCATCTGGAACGGCGATCCCGCCATATAGCGTTCCGGAACCTCGTCCGGCGCACCGCCCATCAAGATGTCGATGACGTCCATTCCGCAGACGTTCTGATCGATCTCGCGGCTGCGGCGCAGCTCCGGCACGCCGCCGAGGCTCACCACGCCGGAGACGCGCAACGGATCGGCCACATACAGGTCGCTGTCTTCCGCTATTCGATGGCGGCCGGCGGCCCACAGCGCCAGGTGGCCGCCTGCCGAATGCCCCACCGTGATGACGCGCTCGAGGTCGAGGTCATACTCGGCGGCGATCTCACGTACATGATCCACGCCGGCGCCGACATCGAGAAACGTGTTCGGCCAGCCGCCGCCCTCCATGTCGACGCGCCGGTACTCGATGCTCCAGGTGGCGATGCCGTTGCTGGTGAGGTCGGCCGCAGGAAGCCCGAAGTGCTCGAGGTCGGCGAACGCCATCCAGCAGCCGCCGTGAATCATGATCGCGAGGGGATGCGGCCCCGGCCCATCGGGCAGGCGCAAATCACCGAACTGGACGGGGTCGCTGCCGTAGGCGATGCGGTGATCAGCCGCCGGTGGCGTGGCCGCCAGCAAGTCCTGCGCCGTCATCAGCTCGAGGTCCGGCGGTGGTTCCCGGCGCCCCCGTTGCTGGGCTTCCAGCTCATCGGCATCGTATGCCAGCCCCGACACACCCACGATCGCGATCAACAGTAGTACCGACGTCCGCTTCATCTTGAATCTCCCTGGTGCTGGGCCGACCGGCACCCGACCGGTTACTTGCGTCTGATCTCGATCGTGACGTTCTCGCCCTCGATCGAGTCTTCGCGCTCGAGATCAACGTCGCCGATCGACTCGCCGACGGCGATCTTGTCGAGAACGAGGGTCTCAGTCTTGATTAGATCGTGATTTTGCTCAACCGCAGCGATTAGATCTACGCTCTCCGTGTGAACGCCGAGCTCGATGCGATCGTCCACCTTCAAGTCGGCGTCCTTGCGCATTCTCTGGATTCGGTTGATCAGGTCGCGAGCCAACCCTTCGAGTCGCAATTCATCGGTGATCTCCGAATCGATCGACACCACGAGGTTGCCCGACGCCGCCACCAGCTCGCCTTCCGCCGACGGCTGCATCTCCACGTGCACGTCCTCGGGATCGAGCTTCACGCCGTCGACCTCGATGCTCTGCCCGAAGGCGAGCTGCCTGACCTTCTCGGCGTCGACCTCCTGGAGGGTGGTGAGTGTGGTGGCCAGCGTTTTGACCTTTTTCCCGAGGCGCGGGCCGAGGCGCGGCATGTTGGGCTTGATCGTCGGCGTAGCCAGAAGCGTCGGATCGTCGAGAATGTCGAGGCTCTTGATGTTGAGTTCCTCCAGAATCACCTGCTCGCCGGCCTTCAACCACTCGCGCTCGTTCTTGTTCGTGGTGCCGACGCGGATGCGCGACAAGGGCTGCCGCGTGCGGATCCGCGCCTTCTCGCGCAGACTGCGGCCGAGCTCGCAGACGCTGCGCGTTAGATCGATGCGGTGCTCGATCTGCACCTCTTTCACGCTCAGTTCGCGGCGCTCCGGCATGTCACGCAGGTGGACGGAATCGACCGCCTTGGTGGCAGGCGTGACGCGTAGCTGCTCGTAGATCTCGTCGGCAATGAACGGTGTGAACGGCGCCATCAGCTCGGTGAACTCGAGCAGCACCGTGTAGAGCGTGGTGTAGGCGCACAGCTTGTCGTCGGAGTGCTCCGACTTCCAGAAGCGCCGCCGCGAGCGCCGGATGTACCAGTTGGTCAGATCATCGAGGAAATCGAGCAGCGGATCGACCACCCGGGAGAGCTTGTACGCCGCCCTCTCCCGCTCGACCTGGTACTTGAGGTCCGCGAGCTTGGCGCGGATCCACACATCGAGCTCGTGCGTCGGCTCGCCGTCGTACC
>CBDUXW010000057.1:0-10689 GCA_965371275.1 uncultured bacterium
GCCGGCCAACGACGGCTGGGGCACCGGATACGTCTACGTGACGGGCGCCGACACCTACACGATCACCAGCCTCGGCAGCAATGCCGCGGCCGGTCCGGCTGCGCCGGTTCCTTGGATCAACGATCCGTTCGATCCTGACATCGCGCTGACCGACGGTCAGTTCGTAGCGGCTCCGACTGGCCAGTAAAACAATCTAGCCAGTTCCCTTGGGGGCGAAGCCCGGCTCGCTGGGCTTCGCCCCTTGGCCTTTTGTGAGCACTCAGTAGAAGATCTGCAGCGGTGAGCGAATGGCGATTCTGAAGTTTCAAGACCTCGAGAAGTCGTTGCCGTTCGGCTTCTGGTTGCAGAAGAAACAGGTGCTCAATGGTGTTTCACTCGCCGTCGAGCGAGGGGAGATCTACGGTTTCCTCGGCCCCAACGGCGCCGGCAAGACGACATCGATCAAGTGTCTGTTGGGGCTGTTGTTCCCCGACGCCGGCTCGGTCGAGCTGTTCGGCGAGCAGGGCCCGACGCTGGCGGCGCGCCGCCGCCTCGGCTATTTGCCCGAGCAGCCGTATTTCTATCCGCACCTGAAGGGCCGCGAGCTCCTCGAATACTTCGGCCGGTTGTTCGGCCAGCGGGGCTCCACGCTGCGCACCAAGTGCTCCGACCTGCTGGAGTTGGTCGGCCTGGGCGACGACGGCGAGAAGCTCACAAAACAGTATTCCAAGGGCATGCTGCAGCGCCTCGGCGTGGCGCAAGCACTGATCAACGACCCCGACCTGGTGGTGCTCGACGAGCCCATGACCGGTCTCGACCCCATCGGCCGCCGTGAAGTAAAAGACCTGATCATGTCGGTGAAGGCGCGTGGCGCTACGGTGTTCTTTTCGAGCCACATCCTGTCCGACGCCGAGGCCCTGTGCGATCGGGTCGGGTTGCTGGTAAACGGCAGGCTGCGCCTCGAGGACACGCTCGACAACTTGCTCGGGGAGAAGATCGAGTACTGGGAAGCCGCGGCGGAGGGCATTGCCCTGGACGCGCTCGCCGGGTATGAGCCGGTGACGTCACAGGGTGACCGGCACTATTTCAGACTCACCGATTCGGCCGAGGTCGATCGCTTTACCGACGCTGTTCGCCGGGCCGGCGGCAGCTTGTACCGCGTGGCGCCGCACCGAGTAACGCTCGAAGACTATTTTGTGGCGACCGTCAAAGCAGAGGGCGACGAAAAAGCGGAGGGCGACAAATGATAGCGGCCGCCTATTCGATCGCCCTCAACACGTTCAAGGAAGCGATTCGCGACCGCATCCTGGCGGTGTTCTTTCTGTTCGCCGTCGTGCTGATGGCCTCGTCGACAATTCTTGCCTGGCTCACCGTTGGCAGCGAGTTGAAGATCGTCACCGACGTGGGGCTGGCCGCCGAGGCGTTCTTCGCCACGCTGATCGCCATTTTCGTAGGCATCAACCTGGTTCACAAAGAGGTCGAAAAGCGCACGATTTACGCCGTTCTCGCCAAGCCGGTGCCGCGCTGGCTGTTCATCGTCGGCAAGTACTTCGGCTTGATGGCCGTGCTCACGGTGGCGATCGTGTTGATGTCGACGTTCTACCTCGGCCTGGTCTGGTGGAAGGGAGGCATCATGCCGACGCACCTGATCCCGGCGTTGTCCTTGAGCTTCCTCGAGGTGTCGGTGATCACCGCCGTCGCCATCGTGTTCTCGTCGTTTGCGCCGCCGATCGAGGCGGCGATCTTCACCTTCGCCACATGGGCGATCGGTCACATGTCGTGGGGTTTCGCGTCGCTGGCCGAGCGTCTGCCGAGCGCCGCGGTAGGCGAGACGATCGGTCTGCTGTACTACGTGGTCCCCAACCTGGAGACCTTCAATATCCGCTCGCAGGTGGTGCACGGCCTCGCCGTTACGCCGCTCTATTTCGTCAACGCTTTCGTCTATGGAGTCGCCTACACCGTGGCCATGTTGACGCTCGCCGTGATCATCTTCCGGCGCCGAGATCTGAAGTGAGCAGCTACGACAAAGGGCAGCGCGGGGTCGCCAGCGTGCTGGCGCTGTGGCTGCTGATCGGCGGCTGCTTCGGCGTTTGGGTGGTGGCGCAACGGGCCTCCGACCAGATTCGCGGCGGTTGGCCGCCGGCGTATCCGTTGCTGTTCCTGCCCAACGGCCGCTACCTGGCTGCCGCCAGCATGGGATTCGAAGTTCTGCTCGCCGACACGATCTACCTATGGAGCATCCAGTACTACGGGCACCGGCGCACCGCGGAGGGGCGCAGCTACCTGCAGCATATCTACAACACGGTCACCGATCTCGACCCGAAATTCATCGACGCGTATCTGACCGGCGCCCTGGTGATGGCGCAGGACATGAAGGATCCGGCGCTGGCCATCGAGCTGCTCGACAAGGGCATCCGGAACAACCCCGATAGCTGGTTCCTGCCGTTCGAGGCCGGCTGGTACTCGTATCTGAACCTCGAGGAGTACGAGCAGGCCGAGCGTTACTTTCAGATCGCCATGGGTAATCCGGAGGCGCCGCCGTTCGTGGAACGATTGCGAGCTCACACGATCGCGCAGCAGGGCAACTTGATGTCGGCGCTGCAGCAGTGGGAGGCGATCCTCAACGAGGCCGAGGCGGCGGGCGATGCGCAGACGGCGGCGTACGCCGAGCAGCACGTCTATGACCTCGCCGTGCAAATCATGATCGGCGCTATCGACGAGGCGATCGCGGCCTACGAAGCCCGAGAAGGCCGCAAGCCCGAGTCGCTGGCCGTGCTCCGCAACCAGGGGCTGCTCACGATCGGATTTTTCAACGAACGGGGCGACCCGCTGAATCCGAACGACGAGCCGTTTCTCTACGACCGGGTTACCGGCGAGGTATCCGACCCCAGCGCCGAGCGCGCCCGTACCGAGCGTTGACGGGGCTCATCGGTATGGCTCAAACCGAGCCGATGACGTACGCGGAGTTCTTCGCGCTGATGCCGCGCCCCTGGCTGGCCGGTTTCGGCGCCGTGTTCGGCATGATCATCGGATCGTTTCTCAACGCGGTGGTCTATCGGCTGCCGCGCCAGGTCAACGTTTCGAAGCCGCGCTCGTTCTGCCCCGACTGCAAGACGCAGATCGCCTGGTACCACAACATCCCGGTGTTCTCGTGGCTGGTGCTGTTGCGCGGTCGGTGCGCCCATTGCAACGAGCCGATCTCGAGCCGCTATCCGCTGGTCGAGGCCGCCGTCGGCGTGCTGTTCGCTGCGGCGTTGTTTCGTTGGGGCATGAGCTGGACCGCCCTGTCGAGCATCATTTTCGGTTCCGCGATGTTGGTGCTGGCGCTGGTGGACTACGACTTCAAGTTGTTGCCCAACGTCATCACGCTGCCGGGAACGCTCGTCGGCGTGGCGCTGGCGTTCGTCGATCCGCGCCTCGAATGGCGCGACGCTGTTGTCGGCGCCGTCGTCGGCGGTGGCTTGCTGTACCTCGTTGCCTGGGTCTACCTGAAGGTGCGCCAGCAACAAGGCATGGGCATGGGAGACGTCAAGATGATCGCCATGATCGGCGCTTTCGTGGGCTGGCAGGGAGCGTTGTTGACGATTTTCATCGGCTCGTTCGTGGGCAGCGCGGTGGGCGTGACGCTCATGAAAATCAAGGGCGCGGAGTGGGATTACGCCCTTCCGTTCGGCACGTTCCTGGCCTTGGCGGCGGTCATTGTCGATTGGCAAGGAGCCGAGCTCATGGCCTGGTATTGGGGGCTGATGGGGCCCGGTTAACGCGCCCAAACGAACCTTGCGTCCGTTGGGTCCAAACGTCTCCAGACAGGCGATTGGAGGCCGATTCCGGCGATTTCGCCGCGCCGCGACGGCACCGCGCAAATAAGGGTGGTATCCGTCGCCCACTACTGGGAGAATTCCCCCATGATCAATCAGATCACTTCAACTTTGCCGAAATACCGCAAGCCCCGAGACGAGCGCGGCTTCTCGCTCATCGAGCTGATGGTCGTCCTCTTGTTGTTGGCCTTGGCGGTGGCGGTGGGGATGCCGGCCATGCAGGACTGGTTGGATGGCTACGGGTTCGGGACTGGGCCGCTGTCGCTGCCCGCCGACTTGCAGCTACAGCGCATGCGGGCCGTGAGCCGCAACCGGCGCTTCAGCATCCAGTTCGACGTGGTCAACAGTACCTACACGCTCTGGGACGGTGACCCGGTCAACGGGTTGACCACGCAGATTTCCCCGGAGCCCGTCGTCATGCCCATGGGCGTGACGTTTACGGCACCCGGCGACCCGATCGAGCTGTCCTGGCAGGGCAACGCCGACTGGGCGGTATTTCATCCCGACGGCAGCGTCAACGACCGTTTGGCTCAGGACGACGACATCACACTGACCAACGCGGGCGGCGATGCGTTCCGCGCGTCTATGAACCAGGTGACCGGTCGCGTTCAGGTGCTCGAGGGCGCCTGACGCAGGTACACCTTCCCGACCTAACGGGAGCGCGGGGGCGCCGGAAGCGATCGGTGCGTCCCCGTCGGAATTCCACACTGCGTGTCCGTTTCCTATGAGCGGAGGCGCATATGTGGAACGTGAGCAGGGTGTCGAAGAACTTCCGGAGGTGCCACCCGGTTATGCCGGGCGGCTTCGCCTTGTTGGAAGTTGTCGTCGCCCTCGCGATACTCGCGGTTTCCACCCTGGTGATTGCCGAGTCGCTCGGGGCAGCCATCGCCTACGCGGGTGCCGCGGAGGCGGCCCGGCGAGCAACGGCTGCGGCAGCGGCGATCGCTGATACATCCACCGGGAGCGCCGACTATCCAGCCGGTTGGAGGGTCGTTGGAACGGTGGGTACGGATCGCGTACCGGGTACCCGTGACGACGGCCTCCCGACCGAGCCGGAGCCGCCGTGTCAGCGGCACATCGAAACAGTCGATGTATCGGGGCATCGCTGGCTCTGGGTCGAGGCATCGTGCGGCGGCGCCGGTATCGTGGCCGGCCCGCGAGCCGATGCCATCGGTGGCCGACTGGCGCGGGTATCGACCCTGGTGCGTAGCCGATGAAGGCGTCGGGTCTTCGAGTCCGCACCTCTCAGCCGGCTGCACGATTGCCCTTGCGCCCGCTTGCTGGCCGCCTTGGGGAGGAGTCCGGGCGAGCCGGGTTCTCGCTGCTCGAGCTCACCGTCGCCCTTGGCGTGACGAGTCTGCTCGCCGGCGCCATCATGTCGATCGTTGTTGCCACGGCACAGGCGGACGCCCTGCAATATGCCGATTTTCGAGCCCGGGCGGCGGCGGCCGTCGCGACCGCCGCGGTGGCCGCCGAGCTCCGGAGCGCGGGGCACGGCTTCGAAAGCGCCTCCGCGATCCAGCTCGATGCACAGAGAGTCCCCATCGTCGGCGCGATTGGTAGCGACGGTGTCAGCCTGCTGCGAGCCTCGGGATCGGCGCTGGAAATCGTCGACACCCCCGCAGGCTTCGAGTATCGGCTCGAGGTCGCAACGAACCTCGAAGTCGGCGGCAGCGTGGCCGGTGTCGGCCAGCCTGCTCGTCCGCAGGGCGCCCCGTTGCCTGCGGGTCGAGTGTCCGGAATCGCGCCGCAGGCAAGTGGGTTCGTCGTACGGGTGGCGTGGGCCGCCACCGAGAGCGCCTTGATCGACGCCTGGGGCGAGCCGCGCGCGTTGCTGCCGTTCGAGGTGCGGGAGTTCGGCATCCGTGAGCGCGTCGACGGCCGCGAGCTCCGGCGCCGCAGCAATGCCAAGGCGTGGCAGCCTGTTGTCGGCGGGCTGCGAAGTTTCGAGATAGGATTTTTATCGGCCTGCCTTGTCAACGTGACGGCGGCGACGACGACGGCCGGCGGCCGCGTTGTGACCTCCGAGGAGTGGGTGCGACTCGATGCGTGTCGTTGACCCGCACATCTCAACGCCCTCCTGCTGCGGGCGCGGAGAAGCGCGCGTCTACGGCGTTGCGCGCGGTCGGGCTCCTGGACCTACTGTCGAGTACGCCTCCGGCGCCTTTCCGGCGCGCGATCACGGGACCGGCTCCGAGAGGGGAAGCGCGTTACTGCTTGTCGCCGGTGCTACGGCCGCCGTCGGTGTGTTGGTGGCGGCGTTGCTCACTGCGGCATTCATTGCCTACGAGACGGCTGCGCTGCGTCATGACGGAATGCAGGCGCGGTTGCTGGCCGAGTCGGCGCTGGACATGCTTGGCGTCGAGATCGCTCGCCGGCAGGTGCGGTTGCCGACCGCCGCCGGCGACAGTGTTGTGTGGCAGGGACAACCGCCGGCGCCACCTGCCGGATTCGCGGCGCCGTCAGCCAGGAGCGGCGAGCCATGCGGATTTCGCGCCCGCCTCGAGACCGTACCGAGCGCCGCCGGCGTGCGTTACGAGCTCACGCCCGATGGGCCCGGAGGGTTGCTCGTCGACGTTCTTGCAGAGGGCTTTTGCGGCCGCGGCTACGCTGCGCTCGCGGCGCGTTTCGCGGTGACCGCCGATCGATCCGTAGTTCGACTCTACTAGCACGCTGGCGTTTCCGGCCGATTCGACGGCGCTGTGCAGCGCGTGCATAATGGACACATCGCGCGGCGCACTCGCCGCCCTTCCTGTACTTCTCGAAACTTCCGGATAAGCCATGACCAGCGCCTCTTCCGCCAACGGTCCGATCCGTGTCCTGATCATGGGCGCGGCCGGTCGCGATTTCCACAACTTCAATCTCTACTTCCGCGGCAACGATGCCTACACCGTCGTGGCCTTCACGGCGACGCAGATTCCCGATATCGACGGGCGTGTGTACCCCGCGGAGCTGGCCGGCGAGCTGTACCCCGACGGGATCCCGATCCATGCCGAGGAAGAGCTCGAAAGCCTGATCGCCGAGCATGATGTCCAGCAGGTGGTCTTTGCCTACAGCGATGTGCCGCACGAGTACGTGATGCACATGGCCTCGCGGGTCAACGCGGTGGGCGCCGACTTCCGGTTGATGGGCAAGAATTCGGGGGAAGCGCCGTCGACCAAGCCCGTCGTGTCGATTTGCGCCGTCCGCACCGGTAGCGGCAAGAGCCAGACGACACGCCGCGTCGTGGAGGTGCTCCAGTCGCTCGGCAAGGACGTGGTCGTTATTCGCCACCCGATGCCGTACGGCGACCTGGTGAAGCAGCGCGTGCAGCGCTTCGCGACGCTGGAAGACCTCGACACCCACGAAACGACGATCGAGGAGCGCGAGGAGTACGAGCCGCACATCCGTAACGACGTGGTGGTGTACGCCGGTGTCGACTACGAAGCCATTCTGCGCGAGGCGGAGAAGGAAGCCGACATCATCGTGTGGGACGGCGGCAACAACGACTTCCCGCTGGTCAAGTCCGACCTCGAGATCGTCGTGGTCGACCCGCACCGCCCGGGGCACGAGATGACCTACCACCCGGGCGAAACCAACTTCCGCAGCGCCGACGTGTTCGTCATCAACAAGATCGCCACGGCGTCGCCGGAAGGCACGCAGCGGCTGCGCGACAGCATCCAGGAAATCAACCCGGGCGCCATGGTCATCGACGGCGCCTCGCCCCAGTTTGTTGACGGTGATCCGAGCGAAATCGCCGGCAAGCGCGTGCTGGTAATCGAGGACGGCCCGACGTTGACCCACGGTGAGATGGCCTACGGCGCCGGCGTCATGGCGGCGCGCAAGTTCGGTGCCGGCGAGCTCGTCGACCCGCGGCCGTATGCCGTCGGCAGCATCGCCGATACGTTTGCCAAGTACCCGCAGACGGAAACCGTGCTGCCGGCCATGGGTTACGGCAGCGACCAGATCGCCGACCTCGAGGCCACGATCAAGGCGACACCGTGCGACCTTGTGCTGATCGCCACGCCTATCGACCTGCGTGGCTTGGTATCCTTCGACATCCCGGCGATGCGCGTGACCTACGAGCTGCAAGAGCTTGGCGAACCGACGCTCGAAACACCCCTGCGCGCCTTTGTGGAGCAGCATTCGTAGGCTTCGGGGCGCCGTCACGCCGGCGGAAAATCGCGCTTTTCGATTGCAGCCATCTATGTCCACCGAACGAACTACCGAACGTCATGTCGCCCAGAACGGGCTCACGCTGGTTACCGAGAAGGTGCCCGGGCTGCGCTCGGCGAGCCTCGGAATCTGGGTGAAGATGGGGTCGCGCTTCGAGGCGCCCGATCAGGCAGGTATCTCTCATTTCATCGAACACATGCTCTTCAAGGGCACGCAAAATCGAACGGCCAAGGAAATCGCCTTCGAGATCGATGCGATGGGCGGGCAGCTCGACGCCTTCACCACCAAGGAGCACGCCTGCTACTACGCCAACGTGCTCGATGTGCACGTATCCGACGCCTTCGACCTGGTCTCCGACATCGTCCTGAATCCTCGCTTCGAGGAGCGGGAAATGGAGCGCGAGCGCGACGTGATCCTGGAGGAGCTCGCCGCCGTGGAGGACTCCCCCGAAGACCTCTTGTGGGAGGAATTCAGCGCCACGTTTTGGCTCGATCACCCGTTGGGCATTCCGGTGCTCGGCTTCCGCGAGACCATCGAGTCGTTGACGCGCGAGGATTTGAACCTGTTCTTCCGGCGCGCCTACGAACCGGCCAATGTGGTGATCGCCGCCTCCGGTAATCTCGATCACGACGCTGTCGCCGGCTACGTGGAGAAGTACTTCGGTGAGCTCGAAAACCAATCCGGAACGCTCGAGTCGGAGCCGCCACGCCCGTACCAGCACTTCCGCATCCTGAGCAAAGAAGAGCTCGAGCAGGTGCACATCGCCGTCGGTTGCCCGAGCGTTGCCGCCACCGACGACGATCGCTACGCCGCCTTCCTGCTCAATGCGGTGCTCGGCGGCAGCGTGTCGTCGCGTCTGTTCCAGAGGATTCGCGAGGAGCACGGGCTCGCCTACAGCGTGTACTCGTCGCTCGAAACGTACACCGACGCCGGCTGCTTTTGGATCTACGCCGGCACGCGCGGCGACGCCGCGGCAACCGTGCTCGAGTTGATTCTCGAAGAGCTCGCGGTGTTGCGCGAAATTCCGGTTCCCGGCGAGGAGCTGTCGCGCATGAAGGAAAACCTGAAGGGCAACGTGATGCTCGGTCTCGAAACCACCGCCGGGCGCATGAGCTCGCTGGCACAGCAGGAAATCTACTTCGGCCGCGCCTTCAACATGGACGAGATCCTCGCCGGTATCGATGCCGTCGATGTGGAGCAAGTCCGCCGGCTGGCGCAGAAGTTGTTCGATGACGAGTCGATTGCCGTAGATATTCTCGCCCAACGGTCGACGGCCGCCGAGCTTGCGGCGCGCTTCGACGACGGACTCCTGCTCCCCGGCGGCGCGCGACTCACGCCCGTAACCTGATTGGCCACACCCCGACTTCGGGATAGAATGCCTGTTTGGCTGCCTTGCGGGCCGTCGCCCCGGCAACCAACCGACAACCTGCGCATGCCGCGATGATCGGTCGCTACACCCGCCCTGAAATGGGCCGGCTTTGGGACGAGGCGGCACAATACGCCACCTGGCTCGAAGTGGAGCTTGCCGCCGCCGAGGCGATGGCCGAGCTCGGCCAGATTTCAGACGACACGATGGCCGAGGTGCGCCGGGCCGAGCCTCCGGCCGCCGAGCGCGTGGCGGAGATCGAACGCCGCACCGGACACGACATCATCGCCTTCCTCGAGGCCATCGAGGAGCAAATCGGGCCGGCGGCGCGAGTGCTCCACATGGGGCTGACGTCCTCCGACATTCTCGATACTTCCCTGGCGCTGCGCTGCGTACGCTCCACCGACCTCTTGATCCCCAAGTGCAAAGAGCTCGTCGAGCTGTTCGAGCGTCGCGCCGTCGAGTTTCGCCACCAGCCGATGGTCGGCCGCACGCACGGTATACACGCCGAACCGATCACGCTCGGCCTGAAATTCCTGCGCTACTTCGAGGAGTTCGGACGCGCCGTGGGAAGGCTCGAGCGTGCTCGCGAAGTGATGGGCTACGGGCAGATCTCCGGCGCCGTCGGTTCGTACGGCACGGTGAGCCCCGAGGTCGAACCGTTGGTATGCGCGCGCTTGGGCTTGAACATCGAGCCGGTGTCGTCGCAAGTGGTGCCGCGCGACCGCCACGCCGAGTTCCTTTCGCACCTGGCGATTGTCGCCGCGTCGATCGAAAACGTGGCGTTGGAGATCCGCGGTTTGCAGCGCACCGAAGTGCTCGAGGTCGCGGAGCCGTTCGGCAAGGGACAAAAGGGCTCGTCGGTGATGCCGCACAAGCGCAACCCGATCAAGTGCGAGAACTTGGTCGGCTTGGCCCGCCTGGTGCGCGCCTACGCGGTTACCGGGTTCGAAAACGTGGCGCTGTGGCACGAGCGCGACATTTCTCATTCTTCCGCCGAGCGCGTCGCCATTGCCGATGCCTGCATTCTCGTGGATTTCATGCTGCACCGGCTGTACAAGATCATCGAGGGCCTCGACGTGTATCCCGAGGCCATGAAGCGAAACCTCGAGCTCACCAACGGGCTGGTATTCTCGAGCCAGGTGCTCGCGACGCTGCTGCGCGCCGGCGTTGTGCGCACCGAGGCGTATCGACTCGTGCAGCGCGCCGCAATGACGTGTTGGGACACGGGTGAACCGTTGCTTGATCTGTTGGCAGCCGATCTCGAAGTGATGCAACATCTGTCGCCGGAAGAGCTGGATGCCGCCTTCGACATGGACAGGGCGCTCGACGGCGTTGAGGCCGTGTATGCCCGGGTTCTACAGCAGGAGG
>CBDUXW010000058.1:0-10680 GCA_965371275.1 uncultured bacterium
GCGGATCACAAAGAAGCCACCGAGCACGAGAGAGGCGTCGGACGGCGGAAAGTCCGCCGCGAGCTGCACATCGCCCCCGCGCACCGCCAACCGACGGCCTTCGTCACGTAGCTTTTCGGCCGATGTGAGCACACCCGCATCAGCCAGCTCACCGGCCCACGCGGTGGCGTCGGCGATCGCCGCCTGGAGTTGCGCCGGCGGCAATCCCGCGACGGGGTCGTAGACCAGCAAGGCGAACGTCTGCCCCTGACCCGAGCCCGGCGGGCCCGCGTCTGGCGCTTGTGAAGCACCGGCGCGCAACCCGCTGAAATAGGCCAGCGCGATCGCCGCCAAGAACAGGGCCGCCGTTGCGGCGATCTTCGGCCACCCGGCGCCGCGACGAATCACTCCCTGCGCCACCAGGCCCGCCACGACGCGCTCCTCGAGCTCAGGCGGCGGGATCGCCTCGTCGGGCAACGCTGCGAGCGCCTCCTTTTCGTCGGCCGTCAAATCGTCTTCGTAGTCATCCTGCATGGAGCTCCGCTCCCTGGCTGTCGAGCCACGTTCTCATCGCCCGGCGCGCCTTCGAAAGCTGGCTCTTTGATGTGCCCTCCTCGATACCTAGCAGCGCGGCGACTTCCTTGTGCGTGTAACCCTCGATGTCGTGTAGTACCAGCACCTCACGGTAGCCATCCGGTAGCTCGCGGATGCCCCGCTCGAGATCAACTGGTGGCAGGTCATGCTTGCCGGCTACCACGGCGAATCGACCGCGCGCCTCGGCGGCCTTCGCTTGGTCAACGGCGCGGCGGCGGAGAGTCTCCCGATGCACGTTGATCGCCACCGCGTGCAACCAGGTCGTGAGACTCGATTCCCAGCGAAAGTCGCGCAGCCGCGGAACCGCCCGCAACCACGTCTCCTGCACGATGTCCTGCGCCGCTCCGTCGTTTCCACGCGCCAGCCGCAAGGCGAACTGATAAAGGGCCGGGGCATGCTGTTTGTAGAGCGCACGGAAGGCGCTTTCGCTTCCGGTGCGCAGGAAGCAGTGGACGAGTCGGCGGTCGCTATCGGCCGCCGACGAGGACGATGATATAGGCATGCGGGCCGCCCTCCCCGAGCACCCATGGCATGAACGGATCGCTCATGTCGGCGCCGATGTCAGCATTGGCCAGGTACGGCGAATACACCATGATGTGCGGCGGATAGCCGATGACCTCGGTGCCGTTGAACACCTTGTTGTGCTCCGACAGCATGTAGGCGATTCCCGCTCTGCTGGGCGGCCCGTATTCGCCGGTCTCGAAGCCGGCGCGAACACGCTCCTCGATTTCCTTGTCGCTCGCACCGGCGGCGCGCATCCGTCCGCGTTCCAGATGCACCGGCAGGATGGCTTGCGTGCCTTCGGCATCGAAGCACAACGGCTCGAGAGTGTCGACACGATCGCGCGACACCAGGCATGACGCACCGTTGGAGCCTCGTCGGGCGATCTCGTAGCCCTGGTCGCCGAGAACGTAGATGGTGGCGTCGGCCACCAATGATGGCGGGCCGGCGCCCTCCGCCAGGGCGACCTCTTCGGCGCGCGTCATCGCCTCGCCGGCGTGCTGTGCCGACGCCGGCGCCGGCAGCCACACGAGGGCGACAGAGACAGCGAGCAGCCCCGATATCCGCGTTGTTGCTGACCTGTGGTCGGACATGATCTCTCCTGTCGGTTGAAGCGGGGCGACGGGCCGCTGTCGGCCATCTACTACTTGGTGGCAGGAGATCGCACAAAGGTTGCCCGACCGCCGCTGCGCCAGGCGCCGGCAATCAACCGGCCGCCATCGGGGCGGCCCGCCTATTCCGCCCGCAAGGCTCGCACCAGGCTGTCGCGCGTCGAACGGCGCGCCGGGATGTAGCTGGCGAGCAACGCGACCGCGAGGAGTAGCAGCGGCGCTGTCACGAACGTGAGCGCGTCCATCGGTTCGACGCGGCGTACTTGTAGTACTTCAACTTGGTGGGAAGCTGCACGCTCAGCAGATTGGTGATCCAGTCGTGGTAACGCTGCTGCCAGTCGGGGTCGACGGAGTCGCCCCTGGCGAAGCGAAAGACGATGCTCGCCGTCTCCAGTCGTTCGGTAAGCATGTCTTCGACGTCGGCGGGCGAAACCGGCCCTCCATTGCAGGCAATCACCGCAACGAGCAGAACTTGGGCGCCACAAACGAGACTCGTTCTCATGGTGCATCCTCCACCCAGCTGCGGGGACCCCTACTGGCGTTCGTCGCAACGGCGAACCGCTGGTCACGATCATAAATAAATATAACAAGGTAGATTTATTAACTTTTAGGCGGCGCGCCAACTCCCTGCTCGTTGCCGTGTGGTCTTGCTGACAGCGTAATGACGAGGGGGAGGAACCGGAACGTCCGCTCGATCCGAGAAGTCGGTCGACGCGAATGGCAGAAGCGCTCAGGCTACAGCAAGCGCCGTGATGACCTCTTGACAGGTAGAACTACGTGCGTAGTATACGTCCTGTGATGACCCGAGAACAGAGAAACGCGCCGGCACGGCTGGGAAACTTGGAAACAGAGATAATGGCTGTCGTCTGGGAGAAAGACGAGGCCACGGTACAGGAAGTGAAGAACTCCCTGGAACCTGGCCGAGCGCCGGCCTCCTTTGTCGTAGCACTCTGGGTGGTCTTCTTCACCGACTTTCTGTAGAGGATGTTTTTTTGAGCTGAAATACTACGCACGTAGTAAAATAGCGGGTTCATGCGTGCCCCAAACCACCGGAGGTGAGGTCATGAACGATTGGAAGCGTTGTCTTGAGAGGTATGCGAGCGGCACGCTCTTGGCGATAACCGCGGTCGCAACGCTGGCGTGTGGCGGCGCCGCCGGGCCGGCTGACGGGAGCAGGGCGACATCGATCGCCCGTCTTCAGGAGGCCGAGAACCTCCACTTCAACTTGCGGCTCGAGGATGCGCGGAGCGCTTTTACCCAGGTGTTCGAAGATCAGTTGGCGAGACCCGAAGACAGAGCCACGGCCGCGCGACGTTTGGCGACGCTCGCGTGGCAATTCGACCAGACCTACGCTGACGCCCATGGCTGGCTCGACACTTCACTGCAACTCGAGCCGCGTTCCTTCGACACCGCCGCTGAGCGCGTCCGTGTTTTCGAGAACGAAGGAAACCTTGACGCCGCCCTTGAAGCCACGATGAGTGCGCGGTCTTGGGCGACGACAGGTCAGCAGGTCGTTGACGCGACCGCCGCTTACGGCCGGGTCGCACTGGCGCAGGCATACCACCTTGCCGGAGCAAGGGGCGTGGAGGGTCGCGCCGCCGAGACGGCGCGGCGAGCGCTGGACGATCTGGATGAGCTCATCGCTTCTCAGCCCGGCTGGCTCAAGCCGTCCCGGCTGGCCCTGTCGCTGGCATTCCTTCTCGACGACGGCGAATCTGCGCTGTCGGCCTGGCGCTCGTACCATTGGGTTGCCGCCGAGGGTATCGAAAACCCACTTCTTAGGGGCCCGGGGGCGGTTCTCGGCGTGGAACTTCCTCAGTGGAAAGGACCCCTTGCGTCGTCCGAGTCGCGAAGGGCCGTCATCGACGCCCTGGCATCATCTGCGTTCTTCAGCGAGGCGGCTCGAATAGCTACCGACCCCCGCATGACGCCGGCCAACGCCGTTGTTGAAGATTCCCGCACTACCGAGGTCGTTGCGTATGCTCGTTTCATCGACGCCATCAAGACAGAGTCAGATGAGTATTACCGGCGTCGGGCGCTCGGGGATGTCGGCCATGGCGACTTGGAGCGTGCGTTCCACGAACACGGGCGAGATCTCTGGATTGAGCTGCCGTGGAATAACCCTCCACCCCGCTTCAGTCAGGGGGCGCTGGAAGTCGAATTGCGGCAACGGTTCGGCGGGGAGATCATGTGGGGGCGGCGATCTGACGCGATGGCTCTTCACTACGGTCACCGGATCGTTGACGACGAGCACGATGTCGACCAGTACGGCCGAAATGCCCGGATACGTTTCGTCGTGCTCGATGAGATGGTTTCGAACGGCTACACGACCTGGTTCTGGGACGGCACGGCGGCGACCGGTGGTTGGGTGAACGACGATCGGGCGATCGTCCAGGTGCGGGCACCCTACGCAGAGGATTCGCTAGAGGCATGGCTGGAAGTAACGGACCCGAACGACCGCCTGAGTCTCCTAGAAAGAATTGAGGCCAGAAGCGCGGCCGATGACGAAATCGCTCGAACGAACCCCCACGCGTACCTTCCGGGCCTCGCCCTGAGGCTACGCTTACAGGCTTACGACGGCATCCTCGAAGAGCTCAAAGAGCGTGGATTGAAGGGCGGACGACTGCAGGCGAGCTTCCTCCGTGAAATCGACGCGCGGAGCCGGGCATCCTCGGTGTTCGCGCATGAAGGGCGCCACGCGTTGGACCGTTACGACATCCCGGCACGGTGGATCCGTTCCGGTGCCGGCGTCGAATATCGCGCGAAGTTGTCCGAAGTAGCGTTCGCCCCTGACCCGCGATTGGCTCTTCTCGGCGGCATCTTGACCCCCAACATCGGCAGCAGCTCGTCGCACGGGCGGGCCAACGAACGCGTCATGCGCGGGCTCGTCGATTGGATGCGAGACAACGCCTCGGAGATCCACGGTTTTGACGCCTCGCGACCGCATCTTCCGCAGCTCGATCTCTTGACTGACGATCAGCTACGCGCCGCCTTTCGGTCCATGGATCCGTGGGCGTGAAGAGCACCCCGCAGGAACGTTCGACGGTGTAGCTAGGCCATGGCTAACCCTCGGAGGGGAGAGACGAAGGAGATCGCCGGGAACAAGAACGAACACTCCGCGGTGAGTGTTCTTGGCCCGCTAATGTTCGACCAGCCCCTAAGCGTCGTGGAGCTGGCTCGCCCGTCTCCAAAATACCTCCACGACGGAGGTGCATTCCAGGAGACTCAGGGGACCTCCAGGGGACAAGGTGAGGGGCGGGAAGTCGTACTCTGCTAAGGACTTAGGTGCGAAAGTCGTGCGCCATCAGTGAGTTAGCGGCACCGCCTCAACAGGGTTCGAGTCCCGTACAGCGCATGCCTTGGGTCGCGGTCCGGGCTTGCAGGAGTCGGGGCGGCACAGAACGCCGCGTAGCGACAGGAAGCCTCGGAGCGCCGAATCCTGAACCTCTGACCGGTAGCGTTTTGGAGCTTCGGTCAGGTGCACGGCGCCGTCCGGAATCTCTTCAGCCTAGCCCGGCACCGACTGCGATCAGACAATTACCGGCTGCTCCGTGGTCGCGCCTTCGCGGTTTGGACTGAGGTAGCCAGCGCCTGAGGATCAGCGACCTCACGGCCGAGGACTGGCCCGATCCCGCCACACCTTGGTTAAGTTGACAGTACCCTGGCCAGGAGCGTTTCTGACGCAATCCTGACAGTTCTCTCACATTCGGCGCCCGGCTCCGATGCTAGAGTGAGCTGATGGTTCCCAAACGATCGCCTGGCAGGCCAGGAGGTTCGCGGATCGTGCTTCTGGCGGCCGTGCTCCTGCTCACGCTCGGGTTGGTCGCCGTGCTCGCCTTCGAGGCATATCGTGCCGATCGCTCGCACCGGCAGGTCACCGAGCAAGTGTTGCAGGATTACGTCCGCTTCGCGGCGCTCGAACTGGCTCGCCACTCGAGCCGTGAGCTCGACCGCAGGGCCACCTACCTGCTCGATGCGCTCGCCTGCGGCGGGCCCGAAGTATCGGCCGCTCGGGCGCTGGCGCGGCTCGACCAGGGCGGCTGCGGGGCGTGCGGCGGCGGCGTGCCCGACGCCTACGTGCGCTTCGATCCAGCGAGCGCGCGTGTTGTCGATGCGGTCGGCGAACTGGATCCGGCGGCTGTGGCGGAGATCGAAGAGACGCTGGCAACCATCCCAAGCGGGCGCCTCGGCGGCCTCGCTGCCATCGACATCGGCGGCCGGCCGCTTCTCCTCGCCTGGCGGAACTACGGGGACTCTGCCCCCGTTGCGATCCACGCGATCATCCTTCCCGAGGCGACGCTCGCGGCTGTCGTCGAAGAGATCATCGGCAGCCGGCAATTGCTCCCCAAGGCCTTGGTCGACCCCGACGCCCAGCGCGCCTACCTGACGGCGGAGGTGCAGCTGGCGGGCGACGTGTCGTTGGATCGCAGAGGTAGCAGCTCGGAGGTCTCCTTCTCCGCAGAAGAACCGGTCGAGGCCGCGCCCGCCGGCGACGTGCGCGTCGTCGCAACGCTATCCACGGGCGCGGCGGACAGCCTGGTCATCGGCGGTTTGCCTCGCTCGCGCCTGCCGCTGCTGGCGGCTCTGCTCGGCATCGCCGTCGGTCTGACTGCCGTAGCCGTCCACCAGCTTCGCCGCGAGCACGAGCTGACGCGCCTGCGCGATGCCTTTGTCTCCGGCGTGTCGCACGAGCTGCGAACCCCTTTGGCACAAATCCGGCTGTTCGCGGAGACGCTGCGGCTGGGGCGCTCGCGCTCGCGCGAGGAGACCCAGCGATCGCTCGTTATCCTCGACGAGGAAGCGGAGCGTCTCTCGCACCTGGTTGACAACCTGCTGGCGTTCAACCGCGCCGGCCACATGACCACGAACGTCACGCTCGCGCCGCTGCCGCTGGTGCCATTCGTCGCCGAGACGGTCGAGCGCTTCGCACCGCTCGTGCGCGAGCGAGAGAACCGCTTCGTGGTCGAAATTCCGCCCGGTTTGGCCGTTCAGGCCGACCGCGAAGCCCTGGCGCGCGTGCTGACCAACCTGCTCGAGAACGCGGTCAAGTACGGCGAGCAGGGGCAGACGGTTCGTATCACCGCTAACGAAGGGGAGGGTTGCACCCAACTGATCGTCGATGACGAAGGCTCGGGTGTGCAGCATGCCGATCGCCGGCGGATTTGGGAACCGTTCAAGCGTGGCGTGCATCGCGGCGCTGCGGCCACGGGAACCGGCATCGGTCTGTCAGTGGTCCGCGACCTGATGGCGGCCATGGGCGGCACTGCGTGGGCTGATGAAGCGCCGGCGGGTGGCGCCCGCTTCGTCATCGAGCTGCGGGCGCCCGCCCGCCCAGGCACTCACGGGCCGCCACTAGAGCCGTCGGGCGCCACTGCGTGAACCGCATCCTGATCGTCGAAGATAACGCCAACCTAGCCTATGGGCTGCGCAACAACCTCGAGATCTCCGGCTACGAGGTCGACGTCGACGAGGACGGTGAGTCGGCGCTAGAGCGCGTCAACAGCGAACCGCCCGACTTGATCGTCCTCGATCTGATGCTGCCCGGCCTCGATGGTTACCGTGTGCTGCGTCATCTGCGTGAGAACGGCCAAGACGTTCCGGTGCTAATCCTGACGGCACGGAGCGAGGAGGCCGACAAGATCCTTGGCTTCCGGCTCGGCGCCGACGACTACGTAACCAAGCCTTTCAGTGTGCTCGAGGTCATCGAGCGCGTAGCAGCGCTGTTGCGGCGCTCCGGGCGCGAGCATGTCCCCATGAGCTTCGGCGACGTGCAGGTGGACCGTGCCACGCGCACGGTAAGCCGCCGCGGCGAGCCGATCCCGCTCACGCCCATCGAGTTCGGTTTGTTGGTGGCTCTGCTGGACCGCGGTGGGGCAGTGGCGCCACGGCTGGACCTGCTGCGCGAGGTCTGGGGCCACCAGGCAGCGGTGGTGACGCGCACCGTCGACACGCACATCGCCGAGCTGCGCCGTAAGTTGGAGGATGACCCCTCTTCGCCACAGCACATCCTCACGGTGCGCACGGTCGGGTATCGCCTGCAGCCGTGACCGGGAAGAGCTTCGCGTCGAACGATCGGCGCAACTCCCACTCGAAGCGCCTCCCCCTTGGCGGGCGCGCCCAGCCAACGCGCATCGCCCAACAGTGCGACGCCACCCGTTGAGAAACTCGGGGCGAGCCTTTCTGACGATTCCCTGACGTACTTCTTGCGGCAGCTCCACCCAGACGGGCGCGCAGTTGCCTAGTGTGCATCGAGACTGCCCCACCGAAGAGGAGGTCAGATAATGTCACGAGACCTTGTACGAACCGCGCTGCTGGCCGCGCCGCTATTGATGATCGCCGGCGGCAGCGCGCCGGCGCAAGAATCGGCCCGCGAGCCGTGGCAGAGCGTTCCCGAAGTCCTGCCCATCGTGCGACTGCTACCGGCCTTTCGACCGCTGCTGATCACCGCTACGCCATTGGTTCAGGGCCAGGAGACGGGCGCAAGAGCCAGCCGAGCACGCGTCGTCGTCGAACCAGAGTTCCTGGCTACGCGCGACGGCGACAACGCCCACGTCGAGCTGCACGTTGCCGCCAACCCACGCCGGCCGCGCAATCTGATCGGGGGAGCGATCACACATACAAGACCCGACGGCAGCTCGGCGACCAAAGTGTACGCGACCTTCGACGGCGGCCAGACGTGGACGGATACCAGCTTTCCGGAGCAGATCGAGCACGGCGGCGGCGACCCGCAGGTGGCCTTCACCCCGGCCGGCACGGCGCTGTTCGCGACACTCATGACCGGGCCCGACGACACCGGGCGCACGCGCGCCTTCCTCCACGTCTACCGCTCTGAAGACGGCGGCCGCAACTGGTCGCGGCCGGCGGACCTCGGGGTCTCGTACGACCACGAGATGATCGCCGTCGATCACACCACCGGCCGCTACGCGGGGCGCATCTACCTGAGCGCGTTATACACCCTCGAGTACAAGCTCGGGCTCTTTCGCTCCGATGACGACGGGCGCACGTTTATCGGCCCGGCTGAGTTCTTTGAGGCCGGCGGCGAGGAGCTCGGCGCCAACGTGTTGCCGATGGCGGTGTTTCGCGACGGCACCCTGCTGCTCACATTCCACGATTTCCCGCTGGGCGCCGAACGCCAGAATCCGGGCCCTCGCAGCAGTCACTTCTTCACCCTGCTGTCGGAAGACGGCGGGGTGAGCTTCAGCGAGCCGCGCCCGGGGCCGGATGAGATTTTCCCCTCCTATCAGGACGGAAACATGCCACTGGCGGGCGACGCGGCGATCGCCATCGATACGAGCAGACGCTATCCCGATCGCGCCTATCGCCTGTGGAACGACACACGCTCCGGCCCGCATCGAATCTGGATCACCACCTCCGACGATCGCGGCGCCAGCTGGAGCGAGCCCCGCATGATCGACCCGGAGGTGCCGGCGGACTCGCAGCAGTTTCTACCGGCCGCGGCGGTGAACGCCGACGGCGTGCTGGGAGTGAGCTGGAACGATAGCCGGGACGTGCCAGGCGAGAACGCCTTTCGCCGCTACTTCTCCGCCTCGCTCGACGGCGGCGACAGCTTCCTGCCGGCGATGGCGGTGTCGACCCAGCTTTCGCGGCCCCATGGCGCCGGCAACCTCGCGGTCACGCCGACGACGTTCGTTACCCCGACCGACGATGGAGCCGTGCGGATGATCCTGGGCTCGGCGGCCGGTCGTTGGGGCAACGGCGGCGACTACGCGGCCTTGGCGGCCGACGCCGAGGGCGTCTTCCACCCATTCTGGGCCGACAGTCGAACAGGCACGTATCAAGGCTGGACGGCGCGGGTGCGCGTGGTCGAATTCGAGTCCGCCGAGAGCGAGGCGACGGCTCCGGAAGCTTCGTCTTCTGAAGAGCCCGTCGACGTCACGCAGAGTGTGGAGTTCCTCAACGATCCATCGCGCTTCGACCCGAAGTCCGGGGAGCTCGAGCTCTCGATTCGACTGAAGAACACGTCGGATCGACTGCTTCGTGGCCCCCTGACGTTGACGATCCGCAAGTTCGGCAGCGGCATGGGCGACGAGCTACGCGAGTGGATCCCCACCGTTCTCAACGCCGCCAACGGCGCCGCCAACGACGGCGCCAGCTTCGTTTTCGACGCGGCGCTCGGCTCCGAGCGCACGCTGGCTCCAGGCGGAGTAACGGGGCCGGTGCTCATCCGTATGAGGGTCGCCGATCCGTTGCGCATTCCGGACATGCACCTGGTGGTATCGGCGCTTCGCGAACGCTAGGCCCAAAGTAGCCACCCGTTGAGAAGTCAGGGCTTACCTGACTACCTCAGTCGCGCGCCCGGCAGTTGTGGTTGTTGCTGGCACCCAGGCTCTCGAGTACGCGATGGTTCCCCCGGGTACGGCTGCGTGCGTCGTCACGGTGCTTGCGAGCTGCTGTACGCGTTTCTGACGATTTCCTGACGTACTTCTTGCGGCAGCTCCACCCAGACGGGCGCGCAGTTGCCTAGTGTGCATCGAGACTCCCTAACCGAAAAGGAGGTCGGAATGCTCCGAAGTCTTGTACGAACCGCGCTGCTGGCCACATTGTTGGTGGCGATCGTCGCCGGCCTCGCGCTGGCACAAGAATCGGCCCGCGAGCCGTGGCGGCGGTCGCTTGATCATCCCCCGTATACAACCGCCGTTCAGGAGGCTCCACGTGCGGGCCTGCCAGCTCAGCGTCCTCGGCGCCCCAACGCGAGACGCACGGAGGAGATTGAGCGCACCATCGAGATCCTCGCTTTGGAAGCCGGTGATGTTGTGGCCGAGATCGGTGCCGGAAACGGCCGCTACAGCCTCCGCTTCGCCGAGGTGGTTGGACCTGGCGGCCGCGTCTACGCCAACGAGCTGGATTCTTCGGCCTTGGACGGCATCCGCCAGCGCGGTGCGGAGGGCGGGCTCGACAACCTCGTCGCGGTGCAGGGGGCAGTCGACGATACGAACCTTCCCGACGCCTGCTGCGACGCCATCATGATGCGCAT
>CBDUXW010000059.1:0-10637 GCA_965371275.1 uncultured bacterium
GAGCCAGAGACGGCGTGCGCTTCGAATCGACGACGACCACGTCATGCTCATTGATGATGACCAGGTTGTTGCCCTCGACGGGGAACGACAGGATGTCGTCCCAGACGATGGCGAAGATACCGTCCGCCAGATCGACGACCTCGTAGGGCTTCGTGAACTGCGCCTCGGTCACATGCGGAGCGCCCAATACGACCATGACGATCGCGCTCAGCAACAGTAGTCGGGACACGAAGGGGGTCATCGGTTCACCTCGGAAGCGGGTGCTGGCGAAAGAACGCCCACATCTGGCGCGTCGCGTCGATACTACTGGTCGTGGGTCCGAGGAGCCATTCCAGGAAACGCTCGCCGCCGGGCCACGAATGACCGCCCCCGTAAATCGTAAAGAGCACGACGGCAGCGTCGGTTGCGCAGTCCGGGTATTCGAGGCGGGTGACATCCTCGGCGACCATCGACTCGACGAAACGGGTCGCGCAGCGGTTTCTCAGTGCCCACCGGGCCATAAATTCACGCGCGGACGGAAACACGGGCCGTACAGGGGTGAGTGCATCGGGACCGCCCATGGCCCCGCCGTTGTAGAAGGCAAGGGGGTCGGCTTCGCCATGAAAGGAAATGACCGGCACGGGTCGATCGTTGGCGCACCAGCCGAGCGGGAGTGTCTGTGCAGCGGCCACCATGCCTACGGCCGCGATTCGATCTGACAATGTGCAAGACAGAACGAACGCCATGCCGCCGCCGTTGGACAATCCGTTGGCGTAGATCCGCGTCCGGTCGATGTTGTACGCCGACTGCAACGTGTCGATCAGTTCAGAGATGAACCTGACATCGAGGTCGGGGTCGTCGGCGTCGAAAGTTTCCCACTTCCTCGGGTAACCGGCTCCCGATGGGTAGACGACGATGAACCCGTTTTCGTCGGCCAGTCGGTTCCAGTGGCTGAGATTCATCTGATGGGCCGGCCAATCGCCCCCTCCGTGCAAGCTGATAACAAGGGGTGTCGGCGAGGCGGGATCGTAGCTGCCGGGAACATGCAGCAGGTACTCGCGGTGCTCGCCCGAGGACACGATTGATCCGTTGGTTCGATTGCGGGCGTGGAACGAAACTGCCTCGGCGACGGTCAGCAACAGGGGCAAGCCGATCAAGACCAGTACGGCGCCGGCGACCATCCTTCTACGCGCGAGGCCTGCCGGGGAACCTGCGCCCACGACGCGTCGTACGCCTCGGTGCCGATTCCACGCAACGGCCAGCGGTGCCGCCGATAATCGCACCCACGGCACGGCGAGGATCGCGACGAACCCGAAACGATGGCTCGGCATGGACGGGGGCAGATCGAGGATCCACACGAGCAGCGCGTCGAGCACCAGCACGACGACAAGCCAGCAGGCCGCACCTGCCACGAGCGTCCGGCCTTTGACGAGCTGGTTATCCTGCAGGCGAATGGCGCTCCAGACGGCACCGGACACTTTGAAGCCCACCAAGACCGCCAGGGTCCAGGGGAGAGTCCTCCACAGCCAGATCACTGCGTCTGCGTTCTCGTGAACCCACGGTGCAAGGGCCACGATGAGCGTCAGAACCACCAGGGTCACGAACACACTGGCTTTGACCAGCCAGGCGCGGCCGCTCATGCCGACATACAGGCTCCGCACCAGCTGCTTCCACGTTGAGGCCACGAGAGCGGCAAGGCCGAGTAGGGCAAGCGCCACGGCGCGAGGCATCCCCGCGCTCTCGATGACCTCGAGGGCGCCGTCGACGACGACCGATGACGTGCCCGAAAGCCGAAGCGCCAGCAGGATGGCAACGAGAACCATCACCCACGTAACCAGTGTGCTCCGGATCGTCGCAGCGAGTTTCGCGGCAACCAGCGACGTGCTGCTCAGGGGCCGCGTGGCCATGAACGGCGTCAGCTCGTACGAATCACTCCCGTCCGCACTCGACCTGCTGACGTTCGCCGCGACGAACGCGGCCATGACGGGCGGGGTCAGCAGCACAAGGGCCAGCGTGTCGAAAACCAGCTCCGGCGTGTCGCGAAACGCCCAGAGCAACGCCAACCCGAACGGCATCACCATGGCCACGAGCGCGGGAAGCGAGCGGCCGTGCCGTCGCCACTCGAACCACACCTGGGCGCGCGGCGCCGACGAAAAATGGTCTGGCCGTTGCGAAAAGAGACCGCTGAGGCGCTCGAGCCGCACGAAGGCGCCCCGCCAGTCGGGCGTGTCACCGCGGCGCGCGCGCGCGATGGCGACGCGGGCGGCAAGGTAGGCAAGCGGGACCTGCGGCACCAGAAAGGCCAGCATTACGCGCTCTCGGACTTCGAGCTCGAGCGCAAACATAACGCCGATTCCGATCACGGACAGAAACAGCCACGTGAGGATCACACGGAGCCCCGGCAAGGCATACGGCATCCACATCAGCACCTGCGTCCAAGCGAGAAAGACCGCGGCGGCAAGCGCCGGCCAGATCACCGGCACGTGGACACCGGCCGGCCACACCGCGAGAATCCGCGTTGCCAGCCACAGCAGCGCCATCGATACCATTCCGTATAGCATCGGCCACCCCACCAGCGCGGCGTTCGTCACCGGAAGCGTGAACAACCGCACGGGATAGATCGACGGGCGGGCGGCCAGGTCGCCGGTAAAGCCGAAGCTGAACACCGCCAGGAAGTACATCATTGCCGAGCTCACGGGCACGATCACCATGAAGGCGAAAATCTCGTCGTCATCGACCATGATGCGCTGTTCCGGCTCGAGAACCAGGAGCCTGATCGTGGCGAGCACGGCCAGGTAGAGGACCAAAGCGACCAAGCCCCACCGATGTCGCCGGCGCAGCTCCCAGGCGATCGCGGCAGCGGGTGACCGCATGCGCTACGCGCCCTCGCCTTGCGTCGGCGCTTGTCCGACGTGGGCGACAAACGCCTCGTCGAGAGTGCGGTGCGTATCCTTGATGACGTCCAGCGGCTCGCTCAAGACGATGCGGCCGTGGTTGATCATGGTGACGTGATCGGCGACCTGCTCCACCTCATCCAGAAGGTGCGATGAAAAGAGCACCGTCCGCCCTTCGTCGGCGATGGTGCGCATGACGGCCCCGAGGATGTCCTTGCGAACGATCGGATCGAGGCCGGTCGACGGCTCATCGAGCAGGAGCAGCTCGGGGCGATACGCCAGCGCAATGAGCAGCCCCGCCCGCGCCTTCTGCCCCTTCGAGAGTTTCCTGATCGTCGCCGTGGGGTCGAGGCCGAACGTGTCCCGCAGCTCCTCCGCGTACGCATCGTCCCAGGCGGGATAGAAGGCGCGCGAATAGAGAATGAGCTCGTCGACGCGCATCCAGCCAGGAAGGTCGCGTTCTTCGGAGAGATAGCCGATCCGCGACAGGACATCGACCGGATCGGCGACGGGGTCGAGACCGAAGACGCGCACCGAGCCGCTTTCCGCCCGCAGCAGGCCCAGAACGTGCTTGATGAGCGTCGTCTTGCCCGCTCCATTGGCACCAACGAGGCCGTGGACCAGCCCCCGCGTCACGGACAAGGTCACCGAGGCCAGCGCCGTCGTGGCACCGAAGCGGCGCGTCAGCTCCGACACCTGTATGACGGGCTCACTCACGCGCTCGAATCTATCCGTTGCTCGCGTGCACAAACAATGGGGGCACGGGATTGAAAGGCAGTAGAACGCCCCCTACGAAGCCGAAGAGGCATGAAAAGAAGAGCTGCCCCGCCTTGACCGGATCGATGGGCACAAGTTTTTCGGCTGTGCTCGGAAGAAATTCGGCGCGCGCGAGTTCTAGCTGTTGAAAGGCCCCTACGCCGCTTTCCCCTGGCGAGGTATTGCATGACCAGCAACAGCGTTACCGCGGAAACAACCACGGCGCTCGGCACGTTCTGGCGCGACAGCGTCGACTACCGGGTTTCCGGGATGCTGCTCGTCCTGATCCGCCTGGTGATCGGTCCCATGTTCATCGGCACCGGGATGTATTGGATGCGCGCCGACAACGCGACCCTCGAAATGTCCGGACAGATCGCCCGGGTCATAGAGTCCGGCCGCACGATCGACTGGTACGTGCCGTTTCTCGAAAACTGGGTGCTGCCGAACGCCGGGCTGTTTGCTTTCTTGGTGACCTGGGGCGAATTCCTCACCGGCATCTCGCTCACGTTCGGCGCCGCGACCCGATTCGGGGCCGCCGTCGGAATGTTCTTGGCCGTCAACTATGCTCTTCTCTACGGCAACCCCTTCTATCCACCGACCGGCAACTGGGACTACGTTTGGTACCTGATGGTGGTGCTGCTCGGCGCCGGCGGTCGGTCGTTCGGCGTCGACACGTATCTGGCGCGGCGATGGCCGCGCTGTCGTTTGTGGTGAGGCGAAACCCTCGATGAGGAAACCAGTGGGCGCAGCAGTGCGCCAATACCCGGCGGCTGCCGACGGCGACCGTCACCTTCTCGGCCGCGCCGCCGCGGGCGACTCGCGCGCGTTCGAGACACTCGTTGAACGCCACGCCGATCGTGTGTTCGGTCTGACGCTGCACCTGCTCGGTGATCGTCAACTCGCCGAAGAGGTGACACAGGACACGTTCCTGCGACTGTCTCAGTCAGTCGAGACACTGCGCGTGGAGCGAACGATCGCCGGCTGGCTGCGTACGGTCGCCGTGAATCTCTGCCGCGATGCCTGGCGGCGGCAACGCTCGCGACCGGCGCACGGTTTTGCTGACGACCTGACCACGCTCGAGGTCGTCGATCGTGCACCGAATCCCGAGCAGCGGGCGCAGATTCGGGAGGCCCTCGGCCTGGCCGAGGAGGCACTCCTGATGTTGCCCGAACAGCAGCGACTGGCGGTCGTACTGCGATATGTGTGGAATTGTAGCTATGCGGAAATCGCCGAGACTCAGCAGTGCTCGGAGGGCACCGTAGCCTCCCGTCTGCACCGCGGACTGCAGGCCTTTGCCGAGGCGATGGAGACGATAGGAGTCGACTGATGGCCGAAGACCACGAGATCGATCTACAGCTATACCTCGACGGCATGCTCGCCGATCGCGAGCGCGTTCGGTTCGAACGTCGACTCGACCGTGAGCCGAAACTGCGCGCTCAATTCGAGCGCCTGCAGGCGGCGAGCGAAACGCTCGCTGGGCTGAAACCTCCACAACTGTCGCGGGCGGCGACCCAACGGATTGTCGCGGCCCGAGAGGCTGCTTTGCACGACGAATCGACCGGCGGCGCGCCGCGAAGTCGGTTGGCCGCCGTGGCTGCCGCGGTCGCCCTCGCTGCCGTTGCCGGCTTCTTCGCCGGCAGGCTCAGCGACGGTGCGGACGGGCTCACTGCCGGGAATCCGCCGCAGCCCGTCCAATCCGGGCCGATCAGCGGCCTGGCACGCGACCCGGTTGCCGATGCCGCGCTGCGGACGCCGGCGGATGCCGACGCGCCGAGCTTCCTGCTGCTGCTTCACGGCCCACCACCCGAACGCCTCGAGGAGCTCTCGGAGGAATTACATAGCTGGCGCAAAGCGGCCACTTCACGGTGGACCGATGCGCTGACGGCCACCGGGCGGCTGATAGCCGCGGGTGACGTCGACGAGGGGGCCAGGGGCCTCGAGCAGGGCGCCACAGGCGGCGATGTCGAACTGGCGGACCCGACCGACTGGTACACCGACGCGGGGATGGAACCGACCACCTTCTTCGTCCTGCGGGCGAACGATCTGGAAGAGGCATCCCGCCTGGCCGGCGTGCTTCCTCACACCAGCCTCGGCGGTCGCATCAGCCTGCGCCAAGTCGTCGCGTCTCAACCCCGGTAGCCGTGACACGACATCGAATCGTTGCCGATCAGCGGCCCGCGTTCTCGCGCCGGCGGAGTTCCTCGAACCAATTCTGCACGACGACGAGCTCGGTGATCCGGTAGTCATCCGGGTCGAGCTTGGTCATCAGGAAGCGGCCGTCCGCCGCGACGTCGAATCCATAGCCCGAGTCGGTGCCGGAGTTGTACAGGGGGCCGCGGAAGAGCAAGCGCTCGTCGCCGATGGTCAGCTCCGGATCGGTCGCGACATCGACCGCCCATATTTCGGTGCTATCTCGTGATCCGCTGGTGCCTTCGATGGCGCCGTTCTTTACGAAGAAGAGCTCCGTGCCGTCGCGAGACCAGAGCGGCGAACCGCCGCTATCGCTGGTCACGCGACGAGGCGGTCCTTCCGGATACGGCTTCAACCAGACCTGCGTATATCGGCCGCCCCATTCCGCGTACGCGATGGCGCGGCCATCCGGTGAAATTCGGGGCGTCGCCGCTGGGTCGGAGCCCGCGAGCACATCTATGGCCCGCCCTTCCGAGCCCTCCCGGCCGAACTCGTAGATGCCGATGTCGGCGCCGGTATCGGGCCGGTAGTAGTTGTAGGCCAACAGCCGCCCGTCGGTCGAGAAGTTGAAAGAATGAAGAAAGCTGCCGGGGGCGGTGAAGAGCTCGCGCCCGAAGCCGCTGCCGTCGGTCGGGAAGATCTCCATCGAGCTGGTCGTGCTGCCCGAGTGCGACGTGATGATCTCGCCCCCGTCGCGCGTCCACACCGGCGAGCCGACAAACATCTTGCTCATGGTTGCCACCGTCGTTTCAAGAAGGCGGCGCTCCATATCGTAGATCGACAGCAGCACCTCTGGTCCCTCTCGATATTCGAGCGCGAGGCGCCGGTCGTCGGGCGAAAGCTGAAGGTGGGGCCGCCACATGTCCAGCGTGTCGATCGGTTCCTCGCTGCCATCCCGATCGACCCACACGAGCTCGGTCCGGCGCTCGTATCGCCCGGCGGCAGGCACATACACCAGCGTGCCGTTGCCCGACACCGCCAATTGCGGCGTCGGGTCGTAGGCGCCACGGTCGGTAAAATCGACGTCGAGCGGGACCGAAAACGCCGGCCCGGCGAACTCCAGGGATACCGGGTCGAAGCGGCGCGCCTGCAGCCGGCCGTCGATGATGTACAGCAGATGGCCGCTCTCGAGATAGATCGGATTGCTCGCTCCCTCGATCAGCGTCGTCGGCGTGGCGCCGGGCTCGTCGAGCGCCAACACCTGGATCGCCGTCGTCTCGCGCCCCGCGCTGTAGAAGATCACGTGGCGCGACCCCGGCAGCACCTGTGGGCTCACGTGTGCTTCGTTGTCGGGGGTCGTCAACGGCCGCGGTGTCGCCGGACCCTCGGCGGCAACGACGAACAGGCCGCTGTCGTAGCTCGAGTAGATGATCTCGTCCTCGTTCTTCCAGGTGCCGAATGCCCATGTCGCGTTGTTGACCTCGCGGGCGACGAGCAACGGCTCGCTGCCCACCGCAACGCCCACCTTTTTCAGCTCATCCGCTGGGGTGAAGAAGTACACGGTCCTCCCGTCGGGAGAGAAGAACGGATCCACCGCTCCATCCGTCCCCGGAATCGACCGCAAAGTCAGGTCGTCGAGCGCGCGAACGTACAACAACCTCTCGTCGGCGCCGCCGGCGACGAATGCGATCCGCGTCCCGTCGGGGGAGATCTCGGCCATTCGGTTCGGAAAGTTGGTGAGGTAGGCCGAATACGACAGTTCGTCGGGCAGAGGGATCGAAAGGCGCGATACCGGCGCCGACACGGACCCCGGCGCCGAAGCGGATCCCGGCGCAAAACCCAACCAACCACCCCAGAACGCGAGGGCAGCGAGCGCCAGGCCCATCATCAGCCCGGCGGCGGCGGCAATCGTTACGGCGCGCCGCGTCGGCACGACTTCCGCGACGCTGGCGCCGTCGGCGGCGCCCACAGGCCGCGTCTGCCCGGCCTCGACGTCGGCGGCCAGCGCCCGCAGGTCGACGCGCAGATCCGGCGCCGTCTGGTAGCGCTCGTCGGCATCCTTGGCGAGGCATTTGTGGATGATGCGTTGCAGCTCCGCCGGCGCCGAGGCGTCGACATCACTGAGCGGCGCGGCCTCGTCGTGCTGGATGCGCGACAACGTCTCGGCGACACTGCGGCCCGCAAATGGCTGCTTGCCGGCGGCCATCTCGTAGAGCACGCAGCCGAAGGCGAACAGATCGGCGCGGTGATCGATATCGGGGGAGCCCGACGCCTGCTCCGGGGCCATGTAGCCGGCCGTTCCCATCACCTGCCCGGCGACCGTGCCGAGCATCGTGGGCGACATCGATAGCCGGCTTCCGTCCGGCCCACCGAGCTCGGTGAGCTTGGCGAGGCCGAAGTCGAGCACCTTGGCGTGGCCGCTGTCGGTAACGAAGATGTTGTCGGGCTTGAGGTCACGATGCACGATGCCCGCGCCGTGCGCCGCCGCCAGCGCCTCGGATACCTCCGTCGCCAAACCCAGCGCCTTCTTGAGCGGCAGCGCCCCCTTCGCCAGCGTCTCGCGGAGCGGCGCGCCCTCAAGGTACTCCTGGACCATGTAATGAACGCCGGCCTCCTCCTCGAAGCCGACGTCGTGCACCACCGCGATGTGGGGGTGATTCAGCGCCGCGGCAGCCCGCGCCTCCTGCTCGAAGCGCGCCAGGCGCTCCGGATCGGACGCGTACTCCTCCGGCAGCACCTTGATCGCCACCTTGCGACCCAGGCGGGTGTCCACACCGAGGTACACCTCGCCCATGCCGCCGGCGCCGATCTGTTCGATGACCTTGTAGGGACCGAGAGATGTACCGATCAAGGATTCCGCCGTTCTTGCTGCAAATAGGGACAGCGGGAATCTATCCGTTGGTCACGCAGGGAAACAACAGGAGCACGGGAATGAACTTCGCCACTCTTGGGCACAATTGAGGCACAATCGCCCCACCGATGACGATTCGGAGAGGTTCTACGATGAGAGCGTGGCTGTCTCGGGGCCAGGGCGTCGACGACCTGCGCCTCGAGGCGGTGGAAGTCCCCTCGCCCGGCGCCGGATGCGCGCTGCTCCAGGTACACCACGCCGCGTCGGCACCGGTGGGCGCTGGTGGATGGCCCGCGTAGTAGAATCGCAGGCTCGGCGACATAAATGACGGGACGGCGCCCTTGGGACAACCGGGAACAACAAGAGTCTTTGCCCTCGCACTGATGGTGGCCGCCTGCGGTCGCATCGATCAACCGGCTCCCCGCAACGTGCTCATCGTGTCGTTCGACACCCTCCGTGCCGACCGGCTCGGGGCCTACGGTAACCAGGACTGGAACGATAGTCCGAGCCCGTGGGCAGATCTGCTTGCTTCCGAAGGGGCTCTGTTCGAGCAGGTCTATGCGCCTCGTGGTCAGACTCATCCATCTTTGGCTGCCATGCTCACCGGCAAATACCCGATCACCACGGGGCTACGGGAGAATGGCCAGCAACTGGCGCCCGGCCACCTCACCATTTTCGAGCGGCTGGCGGACGAGGGTTTTCAAACCGGCGTGTTCGTCGCCAATTTCCGGGTGGGGAGTCAGAAGGATTCTTGGGTGGCGCGGGGCGCCGAGGTGGCGGTTGGCAGGCCCAGTGCCGCGCATGATCGCGAAGCACCGCGTAACGACAGGCAGGCCCTCTGGGACGACCGTGTCGAGGAAGCTGCTGTCGATTTCCTGGCCAACGTCGACGTAAAGCGGCCCTTCGCCGCGTGGGTCCACTTCTACGACGTTCACAAGCCCTACAACCCACCTGAAGGCTACGAGAATCTGTACGGTACGGGCGGCAGAGTCCCTCGGAGGTTGCGTTCTCCGGGGCTGGTGGGCGAGCGACTCGATCGCTACCTGGAGGACATCACGCTCGAGGCCCACGACCTGCGCCCGGCCGTGCTGCGCCGCATCCGCGGGCTGTACGACGAAACGGTTACCGCCACCGATGCCCGGCTTGGCCGCATCCTCGACACCCTACGCGACGGTGGTCTGCTCGACTCCACCTATGTCCTGTTCACTGCCGACCACGGCGAAGAGTTGTACGACCACAACCGATATTTCTTCCACGGAGCTTCCATTTATGAGGGTGTCGTGCGGCTTCCCCTGGTCGTGCGCGGACCTGACATTCCCCGAGGACGTCGGCTGACGACACTTGTGCAAAACATCGACATCGCGCCAACGCTGCTTGACCTGCTCGATGTGCCGGCTGATGCCGCCATGGAGGGCCACTCGCTGGCGCCGTTGCTGCGCGGTGAGACCGACCAGCCACCGACGACGCCATATGCCTTCGTCGAGTGGCAGGATCTCATCTACGCCGTTACCGACGGCCGCTTCAAGCTCATTTGGAACCCCGAGCACGTCCACCCACGCAAGTCTCCGTACGCGCGCCTGCGCGCGCCGGCGCGCCTGGGGTTCCGCATCGATTGCATCGAAGCGTACGACCTGCAATCCGACCCGCTCGAGCAGGTCAATCTATTGGCCGACTTCGACTTCACCGGCGAGCAAGACGGACTCGGCTTGCCCGCTTCGCTACAGCCCCTGTTCGAGTCACTGCAAGACTGGCTCGCCGATCCGCGCCATCAGGGCGGAATGAACCCCGCCGGCCTGGACGCCGCGCAGATCGAGAACCTGCAGGCACTCGGCTATGTCGCCACGGGGCTGCGCGAGGACGGCTCGCGCACCGACAGCGTCCGCATGGCGCCATGCCTACAGCGCTGATCCGCGACGCGTGGAACAACCCATGCTGAACGCCGGGGAAAGATCGCCACGTCGGGAAACGCGGTTATGGATCCGGCGCCGTATCGACCGAGGTCTGCAGTCGGGCCCCCTCGCACCCAC
>CBDUXW010000060.1:0-10617 GCA_965371275.1 uncultured bacterium
GGGCATATGATCGCCCCACGACTCCAGCGGCGTATGGTCGGGGAGAACGAGGTCGGCCCGCGCCGTTGTCTCGTCGAGATAACTGGCGAAGCTGATCAGCGTGGGGCCGTCGGCGATGGCCTCGGCGAATCCGGCGTCAGGAGGCAGTGAGTACAACGGGTTGACGTGATGCAGCAGCAGCGTGGCAACCGACCGCTGTCGCATCCCGTCGATCAGAGCGGTGATCTCCGCGCCGGAAGACAGTCTCCCGATCGATTGCGGGCGGTCGTAGTGAACCCGCGCGCCGATCGCCCCGACCAACAGGTTGAGAATGACTACGGCTGTCTCCAGAGCCGTCGCGTTGGTGCCCAGCGCTGCGGCACCGCCGCCGAGAACGACGGCGTTCGAGGCCATCAGCGCAGCCGCCAGCGACTGCAGCTCTGACTCCGGAACTCCGGCCTGGGTGGCGGCCGCGCCGAGATCCGCCGCACCTCCCGCCGTCAATATGTCGCGCAGCCGTTCCTGCTCGTCAGCCGCCAACGACGACTCTCCGGAGTCGAGCACGGCGAGCGCTATCGCTGCCGCCACGCCCGCTTCGGTCCCCGGCTCCACGGCGATCCAGCGATCGGCGTTTTCGCCGGTGAGGCCGCGACGCGGCGAGATGTGCACGTGGTCGCCTTTGTCGCCGTCGCGATAGCGATGCGCAGTGGCATACTGACGGGTCATCGCGACGTTCGATACCCACGTCTCGAGAAAGTCGGCGCCGAAAGAAACGACCAGCTCGGCGGTATCGAGCTCGTAAGCGGGGACGGCGCTCCGGCCCAGCACGATGGCGCCGGCGGCCGCCACGGGTTCGTAGCTCAACGGTTCGTAGCGAACTCGACTCGAGCCGTCATAGGCCGCGAGCCACTTGTCGATCAGCCGATCGAGCGATCCGGTTACGCTGTGCCCCAGCCACGCCACTTCTCCCTGGCCCAATGCCGCCTGCAACTGTTCGAGCGCGGTTTCCCACGACGTCGGTCGCAGCTCGCCGTCGACGCGCATCAGCGGCTGGCGAATCCGATCGGGATTGTACGTGCCTTGAAGCGAAGCTTGCCCACGGGCGCACAGCGCGCCTTGATTCACCGGATGATCGGGGTTGCCCTCCACCTTGATCGCCCGACCTTCGCGTACCTTGGCAAGGACGCCGCAACCGGCAGGGCATTCGCGACAAACCGTGGCGTACCAGACCGACTCGCCGACGACGATGTCATCGGGGGGAACGAGGTGCGGAATCACCTTTCCCGGGTCGACGCCGGTGCACGCGGCGGTGGTGATCGCCGCCGTGCCCCCGGCGACCGTCTTGATGAACTCTCTACGGGACGCTGTCGTAACCCCTGTCGCCGCCGGGGCGGGCACGGTGCGTTTGCTCTTCCTTCGCGGGTCACGCATCAGTAGTGGCAGGTGAGGCAATCGATCGACGCCTCCTCCTCAACGTGGCAATCGAGGCAGAAGCCCATGGTGAACTTGTTCACCTGATACACGCGGGCCATCTCCTGGATCTCGCCGTGGCACGACTGACACGCAACGTCGGCGCGGATGTGGGGCGCGTGGCTGAAGCGAACGTACTCGGGCACGTCGTTGATCTGCGTCCAGGCGATCGCCTCGGCCCGCTCCATGTAGCCGGCGAGCTTTTGCACTTCCGCGGCGTCGGTAGTCGCAACGAGGTGGCACCCCATACACGTGGCCACCGGCGGCACACCGGCGACGGAGGAACGCCGGGCCTCGTAGTGACAGAACTGGCAGTCCAGATTGAGCTGGCCGGCGTGCACCTCGTGCGAATACTCGATCGGCTGGACGGGTGCGTCAGGTGGGCGAAGGGCCGACACCAGTCCCGTTCCGACGATCGCGAACACGACGATGGCGCCGCCGATCAGGAGCCCGAGGCGTGCTTTTCCCGACTCGTTCGACGATTGCGACGTCGTTGATGTGGAGCGCTCAGAGCGCCGGAAGTTTCGAATCATCGCGGCCCTCGCCGCTGGCAGGCCGGGGCCTGCTGTCAATGAGCGCTGTTATTGCGACGCGTCGGGGTCAGTGGGAACCATGCGCCGGAGCGTCATGTGCGTGAACGCCGCCAGTCGCATCGTCGTTGCCCGTGGCGGCACGTTGCCGGTACATCATGCCGAGCATCCGGCCTTCCATCCCCTTCACGTCTTCCGCGTCGACACCGGCGATGTTTCCCTGGCCGGCCGCCCAACCCAGAAGGCATTCGCCACACACACCGTCGCCGTTCTTGACCCGGTCGCCACACGGGCACATGCCGGTTGCCAGGGCGCAAAAGCTGCATGACGGCTCGAGGCAGCAGCTATACATGCCGAGCTCGCCCTTCACCTGCTTCAAGTCCTCGCGGATCTGGGTGAGCTTGTCGAATTGACCGGCGGACACGAACGCCAGGTTGAGGGCCAGCAACGTGGCCACGCAGGTGAAAATAATCAGACCTTTGCGCACAACGACCTCCTTGAGAAACGTGAGTACGATCCGCCGAAGTGGATCACGGCATGCCGGGTCATCGCAAGCCGTCGAGCAGCGACGTCGGCACCATCCAGACGTGGCCCCCGAAGCCGCGCGAAAAATAGAACATCTCGCCGTCGGGAGACATCATCGGGCCGTAGTCGTGACCGATGTTGTTGACGTGCAGGCCGAGCGATGACGGCGCTGTCCAGCCGTCGCCGTCGCGATACACCACATAGAGGTCGCCTTGGCCCTGCGCGTTCTCGTTGGCTTGCGGAGAGCTGAAGATGATGTAGCTGCCGTCGGGTGCAATCCAAGGGTCCGCTTCGGCAAACGCCGTGTTCACCGGTTTGCCGATCTTCGCCGGCGCGCCGATGCCGCCACGCGAGGCCGACGCGATCCACAGGTCGACGTTGCCCGCGGCGTCACCCCGCGCGAACACCAGCGTGCCGTCGGCGGCCACCGTCGGATAGCTGTCGTCGAACTCCGAACCGGCCGCGGCAACATGAGCGGGCTCGCCCCAGGTGTCGCCGCTGCGCTCGACGTACCAGATGTCGGCGTCGCTCCTCTCGGCGCCGCCGGCGACAGGCCGCTTCGATGCGAAGTACAGGCGCCGGCCGTCGGGTGAGACGAACGGCTCTTGATCAGGGAACTCGCCGGAAAAAGAAGCAATCTGGGGCTCGCTCCAGCCGTCGTCCCGACGGCTGGTGAAGAAGATCGCCTCGGTACGTGCGCCCGGAATCGCCCGCGTGAAGAACACCGTGTCGCCGTCGGGAACGAAGGCGATGCCGTAGTCACCCGTGTTGGCCCCGAAGACATCTTCGGCAAAGCGCTCGGCGGCGCTGTCGAATTCGGCCTCGGCATCCGCCTCATGATCGTGCTCCCCGGACTCATCGGCGGCGACGACGGCATGCCCCATGGCTTCGTGGTCCATGGTGGCGGCTTCGGCTTGTTCCATGGCGTCGTGGTCCGTGGCGGCGGCGACCGTATCGACGGCCTCGCCTTCGTCGGCCGGCGGCGCCGCGCAGGCGACGAGAGTAGCCAGCAAAACGCTAGTCAGGATCGTTTTGTGCATGTCGGAAACACTCTGGTCACCGGCGGTTCGTGACACCGCCACGACAAAGGAGAACGGGCTGCCTCGTGGGCGACAATCGCCCATGCCTTTACTTTTCCGGCGCCGCGGCGCCGGTTTCGACGTGAACGAGGGAGATTCACGCGACAGTAACCGAGCCGACAGTACGAGCGCCGTCGTCGGCGCCTGCAGCGTTAGGCGCCCGACAATTCCCGATACCAGGCCGTGAACGCGACTTCGTAGTAGCGCGGCGAGAACATGAACCACTCGCCGAGGTCCGCCGGAACCTGGTAGCTCCCTGCTGCCTTCGCGACCGGTATCCCGCGCTCGTGCGCGGCCGTCGCCGCCTCGCCGACGCTCTCGATGACGTCCAGGAAGGCACGCAGCTCGTCGTAGTCGCCCAGCGACCCATGACCGGGAACGTAGATGGCGCCGCGATCGCCGAGCAGATTGTTGCACGCTGTCCACAGGCGCGTCGGGATGGCGTCGACATAGTTGGGGAACATGCCGTTCCACACCAGGTCACCGCAAAAAATAACGCGTGGATCGTTCACCTTCACCGTCAGGTCGCTCGGCGTATGACCGACGCGGGCGCTCACCTCGACGGTACGCCCGCCGAGGTCGACTTCGATCGGGGCCGTGTCGTCGCCCACCGATGCCTCATCGGCCAGCACGTCGAAGGGCGAAACGGCCTCGCTGTCGCCGGCGCTCAACGATTCCTGCAGCAGTCGACGTGTCGTCGGCGTGTGCAACACACGCGGCACGAAGTTGTCGTCGCGGTAGCCGGCGAGACCACCCGAATGATCACCGTGGTAGTGCGTCAGCACCACGTGCGTCGGGCGCCGACCCGTAAGCTCGTAGGCCTGTGCCGCGAGCCACTGCGCGCCCTCGACGGAAGCGAAACCCTCGATAACCATGACGCCGTCAGTGCCGGCGATGATGCCGCCGTTGGAGATCGTCTCGCGGCCCTCCAGCGGCGTCGACACGAGTGCCCAGATACCTTCGCCCAGGCGCTCCAGGCGCGCGAACGGCTCCGTGGTGACGACCTCACCTTTCTGCCGCAGCGCGAAACGGCGGCGCGCCGAAGCCGGGGCGGCGGCAAGACTCGAGAACAGGTGCGCGGCGCAGCCGACGGAACCGGCGATAACGGATCGACGCGAGCATCGCGGCCCGTGCGATTGAATTCGACGCATTCTGCAAACCCTCGACGTTGACCTGGCACGAAACGAGGCCACTATATCAACGCTACGGCCCGACACACAGGTTCGGTGGTCCGCCCGCGTCCCACTCCGTGACTAACGACTATTCAGTAATTAGAAAGTGGTGGCGCCGTGGTTCCGCTCACGCGTGCGCGACGGGTCGTCACGGCGCGAGGCGAGCGCCGACCTCAATCGACACGCAGCGCCAGCACCGGATCGATGGAGGTGACCCGCCGGGCGGGTATCAAGCAGGCAACGACGGCCGCCGCAACGAGGACCACCGCCACGGTTACGAACGTCCAGGGGTCGGTGGGTTCGGTCTCGAAAAGGAACCCGGCAACCAGGTTGCTGAACCACAACGCGCCGACAATGCCGGCGGCGAGCCCGACAAACACCATGGTCAGCCCTTGCTGTATGACCATGCGCACGACGCTGGCGCGCTGCGCCCCGAGCGCCATACGAATGCCGATCTCATGCGTGCGCTGGCTCACCGAAAAACCCACCACGCCCGCGAGTCCGGCGACGGTGATCAACATGGCCAGGCCGGCGAACAGGGCCATCAAGGTGGCCGTGAGCTTGGGCGTGGCGATCGAAGCCGAACGCAACGTCGCATAAGTTTGGAAGTTTTCGACCGACTGGGCAGGCGCGATCTTGTTGATCGTCTCCTGAATGAAAGCGCTCATCGCCTGCGCATCGACCGCAGTGCGCACGAGAAGCTGGCCGGCACCACCGAACGAGCGGTACGAGGCATAGAGCGCCGGCGGCGCATCGATCTCGAGGCCGAAGTGCCGTGCGTCACCGACAACGCCCACGATCGTGTGCCACACCCAATCGTCGCTGTCCGGATCGGGAATCGCGATGCGCGCGCCGATCGGGCTCGCGTCACCCCAGAACAACCGGCGCGCCGAGTTGCTCAGCAGGGTAACCGGCGCGCGCGTCTCGAGCTCGGCCGCACTCAGACCTCGGCCTTCGACAAGCGGGATGCCGAGCGTGTCGAAGTAGTGCGTGCTGACGCCGAACGGCGCCAACGTCAGGGGCCAGCCGCGCTCCAGGCTCCCGTCCGGAGCCGCCTTAGAGCTCTTGCTCACGCTGTCTCCAAGACCGGGCGGCCGTTCTTCGGCATGAAACACGAAGCCCACGCTGCCACCCTGAGCGAACGGCACGGTGTTGGCCACCGCCGCGGAAACCACTCCCGGCGCGCCCTCGAGTGCATTCAACAGGTCCGTGAAGAGCCCGGCGCGCTCCGTGCCGTTACGGTACTCGGTCCAATTGGGGAAAACCTGCGCGGTGAGCACGTTCTCGTTGCCGAAGCCGGAATCGACCTGCGTCAACTTGACGAAACTGCTGACCATCAAGCCGGCGCCGATCAACAGCATGAAGCTCAACGCCACCTGGCCGGCAATCAGTACGCTGCGCACCCGCAGTGTGCCCCGGCCCGTCGTCGACTGAGCGCCGGCGCCGTCGCGTACCGCGTGCAAAACGTCGGTATGCGAGCGGATCCCCGGCAGCACACCCGCCGCGATCCCGGTGATCACCGAAACAACCAGCGTGAACGACAACACCCACCCGTCGATCGCTATCTCGGGGGCGCGCGCCGTGAATCGCGCCGTGAAGTCGATCAATATGTCGAGGCCAAGCATCGCGAACAGCAACCCGAGCCCGCCGCCGGCCACCGACAGCAACGTGCTTTCGGTGAGCAACTGGCGCAGCAGCCGGCCGCGGCCCGCTCCCATTGCGGCACGCACGGCGAGCTCCCGCTGGCGCCGCATGATCCGCGCCACCATCAGGTTGGCGACATTGGCGCAGGCGATCAGCAGCACGAGAACAACCGTGGCGAGCAGGGCGAAGAGCATCGGACGGGCGTTCTCCGTGAGCACGACGCGCAGCGCGCGTGCCTCGACTGTGTACCCGGCGCCGGCGTATGTGCTCGGATAACGCTCGGGCAGGCGAGACGCAAAAGCCTCGACCTCGTGCCGGGCGTGCGCGGCATCGGAGCCCGAACTCAGCCTTCCGAAAACCCGCAGGTTGGGAAAAGCACGGCGGCTCTCGTGGATCTGCTCCTCGCCCACAGCGCGGAACGGGCACGCCGTCGTCGGCATGTAGACGTCGTTGTAGCGCGGATGGTGGGGAATCGGCGGCAATACGCCGATGACCCGATGCGGGTAATCGTTCATTTCGAAGATCTGACCAACGACGTGCGGGTCGGCCTCGAACTCTTCTCGCCAATAGCGGTGGCTGAGAACCAAGACCTTCTCCGCCTCGGGATCTTCGTCGGACGTTGTGAACGTCCGTCCCAGATGGGCGTCGACACCCAGCACGTCGAAGAAGTCGTGTGCCACGACGCCGGTGGTGACGTCGCTCGGATAGCCATGGCCGAGCAACGTGAAGTTCATCCCGTGATACTCGACCAGGTCCAGAGCCGTGACCTCGTCGCGGTAGTCGTAGAACTCCGGTATGGAGAAGAGTATGTTCGGCCGACCGGCATCGGGGGCGTGGGCCTGCAACAGCATGAGCTCGTCGCCGTCCGGATAGGGCAGCGGCGCCAACAAGACTCCGTTGACGACGCTGAAGATCGCCGTATTGGCGCCGATGCCCAGCGCCAGCGTCAAGATCGCGAGCGCTGCGAACCCCTTCGTCTTACCGAGTGTGCGTAGCGCGTAGCCGACATCCTGCACGAAGTTGTCGATCAAGCTGACGCGGCGCTCGTCGCGGCATTCTTCTTTCACCTTCTCGACGCCACCGAACAGTCGCAGCGCCTCGGTGCGCGCCGCGGCGGGGTCCATGCCCTGCTCGACGAACTGCGCGATCTGCCGGGCGAGATGGAACTGGAGCTCCTCGTTGAGCTCGGCGTCGAGCTCCTCCCGGGCGGTCAGTGCCCGCAACCTGAAGCGCAGCTTCTTCAACAGCGACATCGGCTAGCTCCGCACCGGCGTCGTCTCGAAGGCGGCGTTCGGGAGTAGATCGTGCACGAGCATCTTTATCAGTCAGCCCGCAGTGAGACGATCGGATCCACCGCCGTAGCCCGCCGCGCCGGCGCCCAGCAGGCCGCAACGGCGACACCGACAAACACCACAGCAACGGCTCCAAAGGTAACCGGATCGGCAGCCTCGGTGTCGAACAGAAGACCCTGGAGCACGCGGCCGAACGACAGCGCCCCGAGCAGCCCGAGGCCGACGCCGACGCCGACGAGCGTCAGACCCTGCCGCAACACCATGCCCATGATCTCGTTCGACTGTGCGCCGAGGGCCATACGAACGCCGAACTCTCGGGTGCGCTGGCTCACCGACGTGGCGATCACGCCGGTGATACCGGCGATCGTGATCATGAAAGCCAACCCGCCGAACAATCCCAGCAACATGGCCGTGATACGCGGCGTCGCGATCGAATCGGAGCGCAGCGCCTCCATCGTTTGGAAGTTCTCCACGGGTTGCCCGGGATCGAAGCTGTGCACGGCTTCGCGCACGATCGCCGCCATCTCGCTGGGATTGCCGGTGGTGCGCACCAGCACCCGCCCTACCATCTGCACTTGCGCAAAGGGTTGGTACATGACCTCGGAAAATTCGTCAGCAAGCCCGTAGTCCCGGACGTCGGCAACGACGCCGACGATCTCGACCCAGTCGGTTCCGCTGTTCCACGACACGCGACGGCCGATCGGGTTCTCGTCCTGAAAGTGGTGCCGTACGAAAGACTCGCTGACCACGCTCACCAGGGCGGACTCCAGATGATCGGTGCGTTCGAACGTGCGACCGAGCAACACCGGGATCCCGGTGGTCTCGAAATAGTCGCGCGATGCGACCCGCATGTCGAAGCGCGGTTGGCCGCTGGGGTCATCGTACTCCTGACCCTCGATCCACAGGCGCATCAGCATGGGATTTGCGCCTGAGAGCGGGAAGTTGCTGGCTACCGCCGCGGACACGATGCCCGGCCTGCCCTCGAGATTGTCGAGGATAGCGTTGAACATCTCGACGCCGGCTGCCGGCGTGGTGTACTTCGTCCAGTTCGGAAAGACCTCGGCGGTCAGCACTTGCTCGGGACTGAAGCCGGGATCGACCCGACTCAGCTTCATGAAGCTGTTGAGCAGCAAACCGGCACCGACCAGGAGAACGAAAGAAACGGCCACTTGCGCCACGATCAGCCCGCTGCGCAGGCGCTGGCGACCTCCACCGTCGGTACTCTGACCGCTGCCGTCCTTGAGCGAGTCGACCAGCTGGACGCGCGCTGAAAACGCCGGCATGACGCCGAAGGCCAACCCCGTAAGAATTGACAGCGCCAGCGTGAACCCGAGCACCGAGCCGTCGATGCCGATGAACTGGGTACGAGGCGTGAACTGGCTCACGAACGAAGTCAGCATCTGGAGCCCGCTCGCGGCCAGCAGCAATCCCAGCAGGCCGCCGGACAGCGAGAGGATCGTGCTCTCGGTAAGAAGCTGGCGAATCAGGCGCCCACGGCCGGCCCCCATGGCGGCGCGCACCGCAAGCTCGCGTTCGCGGCGCATCATGCGCGACACCATCAGGTTGGCGACGTTGGCGCAGGAGGTCAACAAGACCAGGCCTGAGGTCGCCAGCAGGATCATCAACATGGGCCGGGCGCCACGGGTGAGCTCGTCGAACAGCGGCACGGTTACGGTGCCGAACTCCATCTCCGGGGTATAGGTCGTCGGGTACTCCGGACCGAACCGCGCCGCCACCGTCGCCATCTCGGTACCGACGCTCGACATGTCGTAGCCCTCTTTGACCCGGCCGAAGGCGGTGAGCGCGCCGAATGCCCGCCGGTTATCGTGCATCGTCTCCTGGGCACGACCGCGGAACGGGCACGCCACGGTCGGCATGTAGACGTCGTTGTACCGCGGGTACTGCGGTACCGGCGGCAGCACCCCCACAACGGTGTGCGGCTTGTCGTTCATCTCGAAGACCTGCCCCACGATGTCGGGGTCGCCGCCAAAACGCTGCTGCCAGTATTCGTGGCTGAGCATGAGCACGGCTTCGGCGCCGAGCAGATCGTCTCCGGGAGCGAATGTGCGCCCATGCAGCGGCTTCAAACCCAGGACATCGAAGAAGTTGTGCGATACGACACCGGTGAGCACGCGGTCGGGCTCGCCGCGGTTGAGCAGTGTGAACGACATCGAGTGGTATTCGACAAGGCCGTCGAGACTCGTCATCTGGGCGCGATAGTCCATGACCTCCGGAATCGACAGGTTGAGGTTGTCGATGCCGCGACCGGGAGCCTGCTGGCGTAGAAGCACCAGCTCGCTGCCGTCAGCGTAGGGCAGCGGCTGCAGCAAGACGCCGTTGATGACCGAGAAGATCGCGGTGTTGGCGCCGATCCCGAGCGCCAACGTCAAAATGGCGAGCACCGTGAAGCCGCGATTCTTGCGCAGCGTGCGCACGCCGAAGCGAATGTCCTGGAACAGATTGTCGAATGCGTTCATCTGGTGTTCCTCGGGGGGAGCCGACTGTGTCTGTGGGCTGATGCGCCTTCATCGAGGAGGAAGGAGGTCCCTCCCCGCTCGAATCGCTACGCCGTTTGCAGGACGCGGGCAACCGCTTCCGACAAGCGCTCCCAGCTTTCGGTTTCCTCGGTCAATTGTGTGTCGCCGGCACGGGTCAACGAGTAGTACTTGGCGCGCCGGTTGTTGTCCGACGTGCCCCACTCGGAGGTGATCCATCCCTGCTGCTCGAGACGATGCAGCGCCGGGTACAGCGAGCCCTGGTTCACCTGCAGCACGTCCTTGGAAATTTCCTGTATGCGCTGCGAGATGCCCCAGCCGTGGCTCCGGCTCGACGCCAGCGTCTTGAGGATCAACATGTCCAGCGTCCCCTGGAGCAGGTCTGATTTGGCTTTGCTCATGTTGTCTTCTCTTCCGGTGAGGGTGTTCCT
>CBDUXW010000061.1:0-10594 GCA_965371275.1 uncultured bacterium
CGTGAGATCCACGTTCTCGGCCTGTTCATCGACGACGACAACGAGCGGCTGATCGCCGCCACCCGTGACGCGCGCGCCTTTCGTGCGACGCGTGCCAAGGCCATCGTCGAGCGCCTTGCCGGCCTCGGCGTCGACGTAGAGTTCGCCCGGGTCGAATCCGTGGCGGCCGGCGGCAGCATCGGCCGCCCGCACATTGCCCAAGCGCTCGTCGACATCGACGCCGCCAAGACCCTCGACGATGCGTTTCGTCGCTACATCGGCGTCGGCCGCCCGGCGTTCGTCCCCAAGCCGACACTGTCCGCGGTGGACATCATCGGTGACGTGCACGCAGCCGGCGGAGTTGCCATACTTGCGCATCCGGCGAGCAGTCGGGTGGATCATGACACCATCGAGTGGCTTGCCGCTCACGGTCTCGACGGGTTCGAAGTGCGACATCCCAAACACACCGCCAATACCGAGAGGAGGCTGGGGGCTCTAATCGAGAAGACGGGCCTGCTGCCGTCCGGCGGCTCCGATTTTCACGGTCCCGGGCGGGGCCGCACGACGCTCGGCGCCAAGGCGGTTTCTCTCGATTGGTTGGAGGCGCTGCGCGCAGCGGCGGCGACGCATCGACATGCAGCGGTGTCTGCGAAGGACGTGACATGAGCATCAAACCGGATCACTGGATCAGACAGATGGCCCTCGAGCAGCAGATGATCGAACCGTTCGAGGAAGGCCAAGTATCGCAAGGCATCGTGTCGTACGGCGTTTCATCGTACGGCTACGACCTGCGGATTGCCGACGAGTTCAAGCTGTTCACCAATATCAACACGAGCGTCGTCGACCCGAAGAACTTCGATCCCGACTCGTTCGTGGACTTCGTTGGTGATGTCTGCATCATTCCGCCCAACTCCTTCGCTCTGGCACGCTCGCTCGAGTACTTCAAAATCCCGCGATCGGTGCTCGTGATCTGCGTCGGCAAGTCGACGTACGCGCGTTGCGGGATCATCACCAACGTCACACCGCTCGAGCCCGAATGGGAAGGCCACTTAACCCTGGAAATCTCGAACACCACGCCACTGCCCGCCAAGATCTACGCCAACGAAGGCATCGCCCAGCTACTGTTTCTCGGCGGTGATGGCGACTGCGAAGTGTCCTACGGCGACCGGCAGGGCAAGTACCAGGCACAGACCGGGGTGACGCCGCCCCGTATTCTCAGGCAAGAGTCATGAAGATTTCGGTCACGAACGTTCCGGCCGCGGAGATCGGCACCGATGCTTTGGTGCTCGCGATCCCCGAAGATGCCGACACACCCACGCCTTGGGAGGCGGTCGACGGCGCCGTCGGCGGCATGGTGTCGACGGCGATGGAGGGCCCCGGGTTTGCGGGCAAACAGGGCCAAACGTTGGCGTTGTCGGCGCCCGACGGCGCCGCCATGCGGGAGCTCGTCCTCGTCGGTCTCGGGCCTGCCGGCGACACCGACGTCGAAGGCTGGCGGCGTGCTGTCGCCCACGCCGCCGAAGCCGCCCGGCAGCGCGGCAATCGGGGCATTGCGGTTCCTCTCCCCGCAATCGACGGCGTCGACGACGGCGACCTCGCGGCCGCAGCGGCCGAAGCCATCGTGCTGTCTAGCTATCGATACTACGAATACAAGGAGCCTCCGGCCGGCCGCGTCACGATAGATGAAGTCGAGATCGCCACGCCCACCGACGCCGCCGAGCCCGTGGAACGTGCGCAGATCATCGCCGAAGCGACCTGCTTCGCCCGCGACCTGATCAACACGCCGAGCAATGCCAAGCGCCCCGATGCGTTGGCCCAACGCGCCGTCGCGATGGCCGACGAGCACGGGCTGCACAGTGAAATTATCGACGAGGCCCAGGCGGCAGAGATCGGTCTCAATGCACTGCTCGCGGTGGGATGCGGCTCGGCTGTCGGCCCGCGCCTGGTGATCCTCGAGCACCGGCCGGACGGCGCCGACGAACCTCCGATCGTATTGGTCGGCAAGGGCATCACGTTCGACACCGGGGGGATTTCGATCAAACCGGCGCGCAACATGGCGAATATGAAGAGCGACATGTCCGGCGCGGCGGCCGTGTACGGCACCATGCAGGCCATCGCCCGCCTGCAGCTGCCGCGCGCCGTGATCGGCGTCACGCCGCTGGCGGAGAACATGCCGTCCGCTCAGGCCTATCGCCCGAGCGATATCGTCCGTGCCTACAACGGCATGGCGATCGAGGTGCTCAACACCGATGCCGAAGGACGGATGGTGCTGGCTGACGCCCTCGCCTATGCACGCAAGCGCTACGAACCGTCGCACATCGTAGACCTGGCGACGCTCACCGGCGCTTGTGTCGTGGCACTCGGATCCGCCGCCGCCGGACTGATGGGCAACGACGATACGCTGTGCGACGAGTTGACAGCCGCCGGAGAGGCTACCGGCGAACGCATCTGGCGCCTTCCCATGTGGGATGTCTACGACAAGATGGTGGATAGCGAGGTCGCCAATGTGCGCAACTCCGCCGGGCGCGACGCCGGTGTCATCACGGCCGGGAAGTTCCTCGAGCGGTTCGTCGGCAACACACCGTGGGCGCACCTCGATATCGCGGGCACCGCATTTATCCAAAAGGCAACGCCGTATCAGCGCAAAGGCGGCACCGGCTTCGGCGTCCGTCTGCTGACGCATTGGTTGAGCCGCTGAGTACCACCGCAGGGTCACCCGAGCAACGCGTCGAGCAGCTGCGCACCGCCTGCGGCGATCTCGGTAACGTGCTCGTACTGATGCACGACAACCCCGACCCCGACGCGCTGGCCAGCGCCTTTGCCCTACGCGCCGTGCTGCACCAGCTCACCGGCGCGGAGTGTACGGTCGGCTACGGAGGCATGATCGGTCGCGCCGAGAATCGCGCCATGCAGCGCGAGCTCGAGCTCGCTCCGCAGCGCCTTGATGAGCTCGAGTGGGCAGACTACGACGGTGTCGCCCTCGTCGATACGCAGCCGGGGTTCGGCAACAACTCTCTACCCCCAGAGCATCCCGCCACGGTCGTGATCGACCATCACCCCGGGCGAGGCAATCTCGACGATGTGGCGTTCGTCGATGTGCGCGAGGGCTACGGAGCAACGGCGTCGATCCTCTACGAGTACATCGACGCTGCCGCGACACCTTTGGACGACAACCTGGTTACGGCGCTCTTCTACGCCATCAAGTCGGAAACTCAGGAGCTCGGACGCGACGCCGGCGATGCCGATCGCGCCGCCTACCTCGGATTGCTCCCGCGTGCCGACAAGGAGCGGATCGCGCGAATCCAGCGTGCCCGTGTCCCCCGCGATTACTTCCGCGCGTTCCAGTTCGCGATCGAGAACGCCACGGTGCACGGCCGCACCGTGGTAACCGACCTGCGTCGCGTCGACAGCCCCGACATCGTGGCGGAGATCGCCGATTTCCTGTTGCGCCTCGAGGGCGCCGATTGGTCTGCGGCGATCGGGCGGGACGGCGACGACATCGTTCTCTCGTTGCGCACCACCGATCCCGAGTCCCACGCCGGCGAGGTCATACGCCGCATCGTTGCCGGCAGGGGGCGTGCCGGCGGGCACGGCATGATGGCCGGCGGCCGCGTGCCGCTGCGCGGCGCTGACTACGACGAGATGGCGGAAAATCTACGAGCGCGGTTACTGAAGGCTCTGGGAGGCGACAAGCGGCCGGGAGAGAATCTCGTAGTCGGCTGACGCCCTGAGAGTTCGGCAACTCTCGGCCCCCTATGCGCACAGGTGTCAGGTAGATGTCTCCGTTCCGTTATCCAGCTTGCGCTCGGGACTGACGATCCCGCCGCTGACCACGAAGCGAAGCGCCTCCTCGACGCTCATGTCGAGGTACTCGAGCTCATCACGCCGTGCCATCACCAGCACCCCCGAGGTCGGGTTCGGCGTCGTCGGCACGAACACGTTGACCGCGTCACCCGGTACGCGCTCCCGCAGCTCTCCGTCGGTCGGCGCGGTAACCAAACCGATGGTGTAAATGCCCTGGCGCGGGTACTGGATCAACACCACGGACTCGAACGTCCGGTCTGCCGTCGAGTAGAACGTCTCTACCAGTTGCCGCGCCGAGCCGTAGATGCTCTTGACGAGCGGAATGCTGAGCGCCAGATCGTCCATCTTCTTAACCAGCGTGCGGCCGATGATGTTCGACCCCAACACGCCGACCAGGTAGATGAAGACGAACGTCAGGAGCAGCCCCAACAAGGCGGTCCCGACGCCGGCCCCGGGCAGATCGAGGGCCGTGTCGAGGCCGACGACGTGAAGTAATGCGACCACCGGCGGGGTCGCGAAGCGCTGGACCGGGCGCAGGACGAGCGCGAAGAGCCAGATCGTGACGACCAATGGCAAAATGATCAGGATGCCGGTCAACAATGACCGCCGAACGTGGCCCACCAACCCCATCAGGCTTCGCCGCCCCCTAATCCTAATCGGCCCCAGAACGACACGAAGTAATGCCCTGCCGACATCATCGACAGGATCACCACCGCCCACAGGCCGATCTCTCCCAGCACCATGTAGCTGCCCATCCACTGGGGACCCAGGATGAGAATGATCACGGTGATCATCTGCGCCGTCGTCTTGTACTTGCCGAGCGTCGAGGCCGGGATGTCCACGTGCAGATCGGCGGCTATCAATCGCAGGCCGCTGATTGCCAACTCTCGACCGACGATGATCACCACCATCCAGGCCGGCGCCAATCCGAGCTCGACCAGCGAGATGAACGCCGCCGAGATCAACAGCTTGTCGGCAACCGGGTCGAGAAGCTGTCCGAGCGTGGTGATCTGCCCTCGCGTGCGCGCCAGGTAGCCGTCGAACCAATCGGTGAGGGATGCCAGAATGAACACCGACAGCCCAATGAGCGTATATTCGGTCAGTAAGAAAACGACCAACACCGGCACCAGGAAGATGCGCAGGATCGTGAGGGCGTTGGGCAGCGTCCAGTTGCCGGTCGCCTGTGCGGCAAGGTCCGGCGATGCATGTCCCGTTTGCGGGCTGTTGGCAGCCATAGCTATCGTCCCGGCAGATCCGTCGTACCCGATATCGTCGACAGTTTAGCTCTTGTACCCCGTCAACGATACGATTAGCACAGTACTGAAAATTTCCGGGGTTTTTCGATCTGCAACCAACGACTCGCTGATCCGATCGACATCATGGACTTCTGTCTGGCCGCCGAGTTTCCGGCAACACATCGCATTCGCATCGATTCGCGCGGCACGCTCGAGCCGTTGCACGCCCATAACTGGCGCGTCAAAGCATCGTTGCGCGACGCGCGGGGGGAAGAGGCAGTAGTGCAAGCTCGCGTCGTCCTCGACGCATGGGTCGCCCGTCACGAGGGCGCTTGCTTCAATGACGTGGCGCCCTTCGACACGGTGAATCCAACCGCCGAGGAGGTGGCACGGTCACTCGCCGAGCTGCTCGATCGCGAGCTGCCCGACACCGAAGTCCGACGCGTCGAGATCGGCGAAGCCGCGGGGTTCAGCGCTACCTACTGGCCCGGCGAAGCACCAGGCGCCAAGGTGCATCGTTGAATGGATGACGCTCGACGAAAATCGATTGCGGTAATTCCATTTGCGGACCTGAGCATCGAAGCGGACCAAGCGCATCTTTGCAGCGGCATCGCCGACGAGCTCATCGTCAACCTGTCACGACTCGAGGGTCTGAAAGTCGCGTCGCGCGCCTCGTCGCTCGCCTGCAAAGATCGCGCAACGGGCGCCACAGAAGCCGGTCGCACGCTCGGCGTCGATGTGGTGCTCAGTGGAAGCATCAGCAAGCCGGAAGGGAACCTTCAGGTCACCGCCGAGCTTGTCGACGTCGTCGACGATGCGTCCTTGTGGTCGGATCACTTTGTCGTCGCCACCACGGACATCTTCACGGTCCCGGAGGAGATCGCGCATCGCGTCGCCGAAACGCTGCAGCTTCATCTGACCGACGCCCAGCTACGGGCCATCAGCAGAGCCGGCACCCGCAACCTCGCGGCCTATGAGCTCTACCTGCAGGGCCGACAGTTTTTCTTCGGCTCGAACCGTAAGGGCATCGACGCCGCCACCGAGATGTTCAATCAGGCGATCCAGAAAGATCCGAGCTACGCCCTCGCCTACGCCGGACTGGCCGATTCCTACGCCTACCGGTTCATGTACTACGACCCCGACCCGGCCAATTTGAAAATGGCCCGTAACACGAGCACCCACTCCCTGTCGCTCGACCATGATCTCGCCGAAGCTCACGCCGCCCGCGGGCTCGCCGTCTCTCTGAGCGAGCGCTACGACGAAGCGGAAGCGGAATTCGAAGAAGCGATTCGGCTCGATCCGCAGCTCTTCGAAGCACACTACTTTTATGCTCGTACCTGCTTCGCGCAGGGGAAGTACGAGCAGGCCTGCCGGCTATACGAAACCGCGAGCCGCGTGAACCCGGACGACGCTCAATCCCTCACGCTGCTGGCATTTACCTACCGAACGATGGGCGACGAAGCCCGAGCCCTCGAGGTGTCGCAGCAGGCGCTCGTCCGCCTCGAACGCCTCCTCTCCCTCAATCCCGACGATCCACGGTTGATCTACCTGTCCGCCGATGCGCTGGCGCAAATCGGCAACCGCGACGAGGCTCTACGGCGGGCGGAGCGTGCCGCGTCGCTCGATCCGGACGACCCCTACGCCATGTACGGCCTGGCGTGCATCTACTCCCGCCTCGGGGAGCAGGACAAGGCGTTGACCGCGCTGGAAACCGCGACCACGTGCGGCTTCGGCCACAAGGCATGGATTATCAACGACAGCGATTTCGATCCGATTCGCGACGATCCGCGGTTCCAGGCAATACTCGACAAGCTGGCCCCGGCATAGCGGGCCGCGGGCTGCTAACGGCCCGACTGCGCGGTGACGCGACGCTTGTCGACGTAGCTCTGCAGACCGATCTCGATCGCCTCTGCCACCTGTACTCTGTAGTCGCTGCTCTTCAACCAGGCCTCTTCTTCTTCGTTGCTCACGAACGAAGCCTCTATCAGGATCGCCGGCATCTCGGCGCCCACCAGGACGAAGAAGGGTGCCGTCTTGACGCCCAGGTCGCGCACGGTCTGGTAACTCTTCGAGACGTGCATTACCAAACTGTCCTGAATCGACGCCGCCAGATTCCCCGAAGCCCCTTGGTACTCGTTGCTGACGATGAGCTCGAGGGTTTCTTGCAGATCACCCATGTTGCCGCGTTGCCCGGAGGCGTTCTCGCGTGCCGCAGCCTCAGCTGCGGTCGGGTCGTTGGCGAGGTTCAGATAGTAAGTTTCGAATCCACGGAGCTTGCGATTGCGCGCCGAGTTCACGTGCATCGAGATGAAAAGATCGGCGCCGACACGATTGGCGAATTTCGTGCGCTCCTCCAACGACACCGTACGGTCTTGGTCGCGCGTCAGAAGAACCTCGTAGCCACTCGCCCGCAAACGCGTCGCGAGCGCCTCGGAAAGCGCCAGCGTCAGCTCTTTCTCGGTAGCGCCGGTGCGGCCGATGGCTCCGGGATCGGTGCCGCCGTGGCCCGGATCGATGACCACGCGGTGCACGCCCAGGCCGAGTTGCTCGGTGAGCGAGTCGCCTTCCGACGCCGCCGGCCGGCGCTCTTCGCGCAGGCGCGACGCGACCGTCGCCGTCGGCACGTCGATGACGATGCGAAACGGCTCGTTCTCCTTGTCGAGGGTGAACATCGTGTACTTCGCCGTCTGGGACAGATCCACCACCACCCGAACGATGCCGGGCTGGTTCAAGGCGATGCGCACCCGCGACACCGCGTTGCCGTCGACAGCGAGCACCTGCTCACGCCCGGAAGGCCGCGCTCCCGGCAAGGCTGCCGGTTTGCCGACGCCCTGAAGATCGATGAACAACCTTTCCGGGCCGTGCGCTTCGCCGGTCTGGTAGGCCACCGGCCGGTCGAGATCGAGCACGATTCGAGTGTGTGTGCGGTCGCTGTAGTAGCGCACACTGCCGAGCACGGCCAGATCGTCGGCAACCTCAGCGCCGGGCGACGGACGCGGTCGTTTCGCTGCGGGAGCGGCCGGCAGCGCGGCCCGCCCGGCTTACAGCTCCCATTGCCACGGCGCCGGGGTGGGCGGTGCCGCAACGGCCCACCCCGGTTCCCGATCTGCAAAGGGATTTGCGCGGATGACTTCGGCCATCCGGTTCCGGGCTAGCGAGGCCTGCGGCGTCGACGGATATTGTTGCAGTAGTCGCGAGTAGAGAACCGCGGCACGGGCACCGCCCTCCCCCTCGGCATCCACAGCCAGCCGCAGCAAGGCTTCAGGCGCGTGCGGGCTTGCCGGATAGCTCTGCACCAGCTCCCGGTACAGCTCGAGTTGCCGCGCCGACGAAGCCGGATCACCGGCGCGCCCCTGGCGGCCGTAAATCCACGACATTCGCCACAAAGCTTCAGAGGCCAGCGGGCTGTCGGGATAACGCGCCGCGACATCGGCGAACGCATCCGTCACGCGAGTCCAGGAGGCCGCTTCGCCGGAGGGATCCACGACCTCGAGCTGCCGATACAGCGTCTCCGCGCGCTCGAAGAGCTCCTGCGGCGTAGCGGAGAGGGCCGCGGACGGCGCGGCGAGCAAGAGGGTGATCGCGGAGATAAGCGGAACGCAGGAATGTCTCGTCAACTTTGGCATGGCACGTCTCCCGACGCGCCTCCCCACACTGGCCTGGCAGCTTCACCCCTGAAGCACGAGCAGTATAGCGATTCCGCAACGTCCGGCGCAATGCGCTACGGCTACGTACACGGGCAGTGCGCCCGCAAGGAAGCGTGCTAGCGGCCGCCGCGTTCTGAGTAGTATCCGAGGACGCGCTCGATGTACTGCCGGGTCTCCGGAAACGGTGGCACGCCGCCGTGCCTTTCGACGGCACCCTCGCCGGCGTTGTACGCCGCCAACACGGTACGCAGGTCACCATCGTAAAGATCCATCAGCTCACGCACGTACGTGGCACCGCCGACGATGTTCTGCAACGGATCCCAGACATTGCGAACCTCGAATCGATCCGCCGTTGCCGGCATCAGTTGCATCAGCCCCTGCGCCCCCTTCTTGGATATCGCGCGGGGGTCGAAAGCGGACTCGGCGGCGATGATCGCTTCGACGAATCGTGCGTCGAGGCCGGCCTGCACCGCGGCGCGATCGATCTCGGCGCGAAACGGCACCGGGCCCGACGGGCGTACGATGTCGGTCATGGCCGTGTGTACCGTCTCCCGGAAGATCGTGGCCCCGGGCTCGTAGGCATTGGTGAAATGCCGGCTGCCGTCGGCGCCTTCGACCACGTAAATCTGCGCCATAGCCGTCCCCGCAGACAGGAAAACGAGCGTTCCTGCCAGCACGAAAACTCTCGGTAAGGAGCCAAGCATGCGCATCACCATGCCCACGGTTGAGTATCGACAGGCACAAAAATACCGCACAACGCAGCCCGTCTACTAGCCCAATAGTCCATCGAGCAGGTCCGGAACCTGCTCGAGCGCCTCAGGCAATCGATCTACGTGGGGTCCACCTGCCTGTGCCATTTGGGCATGTCCACCACCGCCGCCGCCGACGATCTTGGCGAGGGCATTGACGATATCCGTAGCGCTGACGCGCTCAGCGACGTCTGCCGTCACCGCGACGATAAGCTGCGCTTTGCCGTCGTGCCGCGCACCCAGCACCACCACCCCCGATTCGACCTGCTGCTTGAGACGGTCCGCCAGGCTGCGCAGACCGCCGGCATCGAGCCCGTCGACTTCGCGGATCAGCACGCGAACCCCGGCAACATCCACAGCCTCGTCATCGGTCTGACCGGCGCTGCCACCGGCAGCCAGCCGCACGCGCAGCTCTTCGTTGTCGCGCTCAGCCGCCTTCAATCGACGCACCAGACCCTCGACGTGGGCCGGCACATCGTCCTCAGGCGACCGCAGGTCGGCCATCACCCGGTGCAGCACGTCGCGCTGCCGCCGCACTCTATCGATCGCGTCGGCGCCGGTAACAGCCTCGATCCGTCGCGTGCCGGCGGCGACGCTCTCTTCCTTGGTGATCAGGAAGGCACCGATTTGGCCGCTGCGCTCGACGTGCGTACCGCCGCACAACTCCCGAGAGATACCCGGAACCGTTACCACCCGCACACGGTCGCCGTACTTGTCACCGAAAAACGCCAGGGCGCCGTGCTCGAGGGCTTCCGCGTGCGACATCTCGCGGATGTCGGTCGCCACGTCGGCGCGGATCGCCGCGTTCACGTCGTCTTCCAGTTCGGCGAGCTGCTCGGGCTCCACCGCCGCGTAGTGACTGAAGTCGAAGCGCAACCTGTCCGGCGCCACCATCGAGCCGGCCTGGCGCACGTGCTCACCGAGACGCTCGCGCAGCGCCGCGTGCAGCAGGTGCGTCGCCGTGTGGTTGCCCACGGTGCGGGCCCGCAACGAGGAATCGACCTGCAATGCCACCGCAGCATCACACTGCAGCGTACCTTCCTCTACTTGCACCGCATGTAGCACCAGGCCGCCGGGTAGCCGTTGCGTGTCGAGAACGCGCGCCCGCAGCCCGTCGCCGATGAGCTCGCCGCGGTCACCGACCTGCCCTCCCGACTCGCTGTAGAAAGGCGTCACGTCA
>CBDUXW010000062.1:0-10424 GCA_965371275.1 uncultured bacterium
CCCAACGACAGGACCATCGGGCGGTCGGCCGTGTCGAACTCGGCATCGATCGTGGCGCGGGCCTGGCGGCGCCGTTCGCTTCGTTCGTCGCCGCTCATCCGGGAGGAGGCGGCCGCTTCCGCAGAGATGTTCAGGGGAATAACGCGGCGCCGGGTGTGCGGTGCGATCGCGGCAATGTGACGCTCGAACAAGGGCGATAGGCAACGTAGCATCGTCGCCCGCCGCAGCGTACGGCGCACCAGGTAACGCGGCGCTGCGAACCGACGGAGCCCGTATGCGCGGTCGGGGACGACCAAGACGTCCTCGCCCATCGGCGTCACCGCCGTGGGGCCGTTCCAGCCGGCGATCGTCGTAGCCATCTCCGCTGCAGCGGCATGTGGATAGGCGACCTCCATATGCAGCAAGTCGATGGCGTCGCCGTGCTCACGTAGGTAGCCGGCGAGTGCCCCGACGGCCGGCAGCAACTGTCGCGTGCGCAAGAGCGGACGCGCCGGGGTTGCCATGCGCCGCCAGACGGTGGGTACGGGGAGTACGCGGGCGACGGCATCGGCAGTAGATTCGGCGGCGGTCTCGGCGGCAACTTCCTGCGGGTTGTCGGCTCGCGGCGGCGGCGTGGTGAGTAGGTCGAATTCGTGTCCCAGGCGGCGCACGGCATCGGCAAAGTCGAGGTGCACTTTCCAACCCAGGGCGGCGGGTCCGAGCGACGGCATGAACATGGCGATACGCATGGCTTCTACCTTCTCGGGGCCAGCCAGGCCAGCGCCAGACGCTTGCCGGGTACGGCCGAGCGTTCGAGCAGCTCGATTTCCTCTGCACCGAGGACCCGAGCCACACGCAGTGCGACCAGGTAGAACACCGCGCCGAGGCTCGTCAGCGCGAACGCCTGCAACAGCGACGTACTCCAGTAGTTGCGTAGCGCCGCCAGTAAGAGACCCATCAACGCGGCGATGATCGTTACCTTCAGGGCGAACCGCCATGGAAACCGGAAACCGTAATCCCTGTGGCACAGCAGGTATCCGACGACGGCCACGACGACCCGTGTGACGCCGAACAACGCTGCGGCCCAAACCAGCTCGTGGCTGCCCGCAACGATGAGAAAGAACGGTGCCGCGACGACCAGCAGCGCCTGCGTCCACAACACCGCACGATAGCGCTCGTCGATCGACAGCCAGATCATTCCCAGGTTGAACGCCGTCTGGATGTAGAAGAGGGGCACGAGCACACGGGCCACGGCAACCGCCGGTGCGTACGGCGCCCCGAACATGAGGGGCAGATAGTCACCCGCCATGATGGTCAGGCCGAAACCGGCGGGCACCAGGACGACGAGTTGCGCCTTGGTGATCGCAACGAAAGCTCGGCGCAGTTGGTCAGGGTCGTCGCGAGTTCGCAAATGAGCGAACATCGGCCGGTACAGGCCGCGGAAGCTGGCCACCATCAATCCGACCGTCATGAACGCCAGGTTGAACGCTGCCGCGAAGATGGCCACCTTTTCCGGCCCCAGAATGATTGCCAGCGCCGGGCTCGAAAACCCCTTGCTGGAAAAATACAGGGATAGCTCAAAACCGAAGGTGAACACGGCGAACGTCGCCCAGCGAGACCGCTCATCGCGAACCGCAGCCAGCGTTGCCGCCTTGTCGACAGGACGAAACGCCGAGCCATGCTCGCTGTCGGGAAGACCGCTCATGACGGTGCGGGCGAACGTCACTCCGACCATGGCCGCCACGGCGCTGCTGACGACCACCATGCCGAACACACCGTCGATCTGGTAACCCTGATACACAGCGGCGCCGACCAGAACGAAGTCGAGGACCGCCTGCAGAAGAGCGACGAGGTTGGACCGCAACTGTCCGAAAAAGGCGTTGAGCGTCTTGACCGAGAGGTCGATCAACGCCCGCGCGAACACCAGCACGCTGACCAGGCGCAGGAGCAGGACGCCCGACTCTCCCATGTTGAGGCGATCCGCGATCTGGGGTGCAAAGAGGTTGAGCGGCACGATCGCGACGCCGAGTAGCAACAGGCGCGCGATGCCGACGCGGCGCAGAAACACCACGGCTACCGGCGGCCCGCCGCGGTCGGTCAGTTCCGGCAGAAACTTCGTCAGGCTGGTGGAGATTCCCAGGCTGGTAATCAGCATCAGCGAGGCGACAACGCCCAGCGCCGTGTCGTACACACCGGCGTACAGGCCGAAGCTACGGCGCACCACGATCGAAAATGCCAGGTTCAAGGCCGCCAGAGCCGGCAACAGAATCGCGTTCCAGAAGGCGGCGCGCGTCGTCTGTTCGGTGAGCGTTGGTTGGTCGCCGCCGTCGGCGTCGAGCGGTTCCTGAGCGTCGGCGGCGCTCACGTCGAGTCCTCCCGTGCAGCGAGCGCGCCGTAGAAATCAATGTACTGGTCGGCAATGTGTCCGATCGAGAAGCTCTCGACGACCCGTTGGCGGGCTGCAGCACCCAGCGTCGCCGCCTTCTCGGGATTCAACAACACACTCGTCATGGCGTCGGCGAACGCATCCATGTCGTCTTGCTCGGTGACGATGCCGGGCTGTCCGTCGTCGCCTGTCGCGAAGATGAAGTCAGTGATGTCGGGCAGCTTCGTCACCACACAGGGCAGGCCGCAGGCCATGGCCTCGATCATCACCGTTCCGAACCCCTCCCGCCGTGACGGGAGTACGAACAGGTCGCTTGCTTGCAGCAGCTCATCCACATCGTTTCGGATACCCACCTGGTGTACGGCGCCTCGCGCCGCTGCGGAGAGAGCATCGAGGTGTCGGTCGAGAAACGCCTGCGCCTCGGGATTGTCAGCGAAGCGGTTCTTGCCGACAAGCACGAGAGAGGCCGTTGGGCAGCGCTCGTGGACGCGCGCCCAGGCGTTCAGCAGGAGGTCGATACCCTTGCGTTCGATGAGCGAGCCGACGAACACCACCAGCGGGCCTTCGGCCGGCAGGGCGTGCCGTTGGCGCAGGGCCGGCCGATCGTGGCTGGGTGCAAAGCACGCGATGTCGACGCCCTGCGGAATCATGCGCAGCTTGGTGGGGGGGAGGCCGGCCTGCTCATAGGCTGCGGCCAGGGCAGGGGAGATCGCCACGTAGCCGTCGCAGCGCGAGTAGACGGCGTAGCGCAACCCACGGAACAAGTTCCGGCTACGGCGCACCGTCAGGGGATCGTCGGTACCCAGCAACGTCATCTCGAAAACGATCGGGATGCGACGCAATCGACAGTACAGCCAGGTCGTCAGCAGCGCGTCGGTCATTGCGTGAACGTGTACCACTGCCGTGCGTCTGCCGTGGCCGACGAACCACGCGAACGCGCGCAAGCCGAAAATTTCGCTGCGAAACCGTGTCCGACGCAGCCCGTCGGCAAGGAGCGGGATGTCGCAGCGCAGGCGCCTTATCCGGTATCCGTCGATGTCTTCCCAGGACGGATTGCTGCCGCGACCGGCGGTGAGGATGGTGGTTTCGAGGCCGCGGCCGGCCAACTCCTTGCTCAGCGCTTCGACCTGCACGCCTTGCCCGGAAAACAAGGGGCGAAGACGCTGAATGACCATCGTCACCGCGCCGATGCTGGAGTCTCGTTTCGAGGCCGGCGAAGCGCTCAAGTGCGTGTCCCAGGGGGCGAGCCGCGACGTGGAAGCCGAGCCAGGTTTCGGTAGCTTCCGGGACGGCTAGCAGCGTGCCACAGAACTCCCGCGAACTCTGCAGCGCCCTGCTAAGTCAGCGCCAGATGTTAGCAGAGTGCGACGCGATTCGGCCGCGCCCGTACGACCCACTGGCCAGACCCACGACACTATTGCTGTGGTCCGCCATGGTCACGGCAGCGGCATGTGTCGCGCCGAGCCGATCGACGTCGAGGTGCTCCAGCGGCCTGGCGAACGCGATGGCGAGCTGGTCGGGAACACCGCCGAGCGATTCGGACCGCACCACGTGGCCGTTCATCAATTCGGGGAAAAGCGTGGCATCCGGCATTCCGGGGAAGCACACGTCGACGTGGGTGCCGACGGGTACATGGAGGTCGATATCGCATTTGATGCCGCCGTACGAGATGTCGGCGACCGAGCCTCGGGTCAGCAAGATGGCGGGCTTGTCACCGCTGACCTCGACCCTCAACTCCACGGAGATCCCGCCGCGAACGGATCGGCGTGGATAGTGTCGTCTTTCTGACTGCGGGCTGCTCTGCACGGAACTCGTTTCCTGTGAATCCCAAGGGTCGGCTGCGACGGCCACCTTGCCCCTGTTCCCCTTGCCAACATGTTCATAACGAAGGGCATACGTGTTTTTCCGGAGATACACAAAAAAACCCACCCGCTGCTGCGGGCGGGGGGCACGTAACCAGGCCCATCGCATTTCGTCCACGGCCTGCGAGCAGCGCTACCCCGACTGCTGGTAGTAACCGGAGTAGCTGCGGATCTGCTCCACGGGGACAACACGGCGTAGCTCCTCGAGCGTCGTGAGGCCGCTGTAGACCTTGCGCAGCGCGTCGCCGACGAGCGAGGCGAGGCCGAGCTCGACGGCGCTCTCGCGGACCGCGCTCTCGGCGGCGCCGCTGCCGATGATTTGCCGGGTGGCACGTTTCACTTCCCAGAATTCGTACAGACCGACGCGCCCTCGCAGCCCCTTGCCATGACATGAGGAGCAGCCGGTACCGCGCACGAATCGGGCTTCCTTCGGGATGTTTCCGTCGGGGTAGAACTCGCGCAGAATTATCGGCTCCGGTGTGTAGGGTTTGCGGCAATCCGGGCAGTTACGTCGCGCCAGGCGTTGCTGGATGACGCACAGCAAGGCATCGGCCAGCGATGAGGAGTCGAGTCCGAGGTCGCGCAGTCGTTGTACGACCGACACCGCGTCGTTGGTGTGCAATGTGCTGAAGACCAGGTGGCCGGTCATCGCCGCACGGATACAAGACAACGCCGTCTCATCGTCGCGGATCTCGCCGACCAGGATGATGTCGGGATCTTTGCGCAGGAAACGCCGCGTGTACTCGGCGAACGTGTTGCCGATGAAGACATTCACCTGATACTGGGTGATGCCGTCCAGGTGGTACTCGACGGGGTCTTCCGCCGTGACGATCTTCTTGTCCCCCTGGTTGAGGTGGTCGAGCGACGAATAGAGCGTCGTGGTCTTGCCGCTACCCGTCGGGCCGGTGATCAATACCAGGCCCTGCGGATTGGTAACCAGAGCCTCGTAGCGCGCCTGTACGTCCGGAGCGAAACCGAGGTCACCGAGGCCCAGCAGGTTGCGGGCCCGGTCCAGCACGCGGATCACCGCATCCTCACCGAACTGGGTGGCGTGCACGTTGATGCGGAAATCGATGTTGCGATCCTTGCCGATGCGCATCTTGAAGACGCCGTCCTGGGCACGACGCCGCTCGGCGATATTGAGACCGGAGTCGATCTTCAGCACGGAGATGATCTTCTGGATGTTGCCCTTGTTGACGGGCGTGGTGCGCTCGTGGAGGATGCCGTCGATGCGGAACCGCACCTGCGTGCGGGTCTCGAGGTTCTCGATATGGATATCGCTGGCGCCTTCGGTAACCGCCTCGTAGAGCAGCTTGTTGACGATGCGCCGCATCTTCGGCAGATCTTCGGTAACGGTGATCTCGTGGCGATCGTCGGCCTCGCCCTCCCAATCCGAGTCGACCTCGATTTCGAGGTCCTCGAGGTCGACCTCCATTTGCTTGTTGAAGTTATAGGCGTAGCTGATGCTTTCCTTGAGGCGCTGCGGGCCGGCGAGCAGGAGCCGCAAGGTTGCGCCTTGGGCCTCGGCCACGCTGTCGAGCATGTCGCGCACTTGCAGGTTCGTCGGGTCCGAGATGACAACCTCTAGAATCTCGGTGGCGTAGTCGAGCTTGAGCGGCAGGATCAAGTTACGTTCGGCGAAACGCTCCGAAACGAGGTAGGTGAGCTGGTGGTCGATATCCTGGTGCTCGAAGCGCTTGTACTCCATGCCTAGCTTCTCGGCCAGAATCGGATACAGGGCGTCCTCGTTGATGTGGCCGCTCTCGATGAGAAGTTGACCCAACTTCTTGCGGGATGTCGCCTGGGCTGCCAGACAGGCGTCCAGTTGGCCACGGGTGATGAGGCTGCGGGAAATGAGGATCTCGCCGAGCCACATCTGACGCAGTTCCGAGTGCTGTCGCACCTGGTACGCGCTGGTCATCGCCTCTTGCAGCTCGGTCGGCCCGACGACGGCGAACTCCGGGCTGAAACCGACGGCGCGCTTGAGCTCGCGGAGCGCTTCATCGGTGAGGTGCTCGGACGTCGCCAGTAGCAACGAGTTTCCGGTCTTGAAGAGCGGCAGGACGTTGAACTTGCGTGCCAGCGCCTCCGGAACGGCGTGCAGCAGGGACTGATCGATGGACAGCACGGGCCGGAAGAAGGGGTTGTTCTCGCGCATCTGGTGCGCCAAGGCCTGGCCAAGCTGTTGCTGGTTCAGCAGTCCTAGGTCGATCAGGATCTCGCCGAGGCCCTTGTTGCGGCTGCGCAGGCTGTTGTGGTCGTACAGCGTTCGCAGGGTGGCATCGATATTGGGAACCTGCGACGGAATCCAACGCACGTCCATGCCGGAGCGGTCGCTGAGCTCGCGTAGCTGTTCGTCGTCGAGGGCGCTCTCGGACGCTACCAACACCACGTCACCGATGCGATGCACCGGTATTACCTCGAACTCGCGGGCCAGCTCGCGGTCGAACTCTTCCAACAGGGTGTTACTCACATGCACCGACAGATGAACGTCGAGCGATTCGCCGTCGGGCGCCGCATCGAGGTCGGGTGTTTCGTTGTCGACCGTTGCTTGTCCCTCGTGATCCGTGGCGGCGTGATCGGCGGCAGTGCCAACCGGGATCGCGCCTGCCTCGAAGTCGACTTCGGTGTCGTCGGAACGCTCCCCGGCAGTCGGCTCGGGTTCGCGGAGATCTGCTTGTTCTTCGAATGCCGGTGGCTTCGTGGGCGTGAATGCGCCGCCGCTCGGGGCGTCGAAGAAGGAGCTCAGTGATGGTCCCTCCGAATTCGCGCGGGGCTCATCGTGCACGGGCTCACCGTCCACGGCGTCATCGTCGGGTCGTAGCGGCACCACCACGGTCGGCCGCGGGCGCTCGGGCTCCCCTTCCGAAAGGGCGCGCAGCGCTGCTTCGCGCAATTGCTCGGCGGTCTTCGGGCCCAGGCCGGGCACGTCTGTCAGCTCTTTGATCGCGGCATCGGCGATGTCACGCAGCGAATGATAGCCGGCGTTGATCAGCGCCTGTGCCTTGGAACGCCCTACACCCGGGAGCGACAGCAGTGACAGCTGGCCACCGTGCGATTCATCGGCTGCGGACACCGAACGCGGACGTCCGTCCTTGGGTACGAACCTGCTCACTCGTGCTGTGCCTCGTCGCTGCCCGACCCCGTCCCCCGTTTCCCTCGATCGAGAGACCCGACGACGTGGCCGACAAGCGACCTCCGAGACAGTGGGCTGCGTCCACGGAGGCCAGGTTGTGGAAGGATTCGTATTCTACTCCCTTCCTCTGGGTCGATGGTAACCCCTCAAGGCCATCGCGGGTACCAACAAATCACGGCTGTGAAGTACTGGTTTTAAGTGATTGACTTTGCGCATTAGAAACTCATAGGATGCACGAGTTAGCCAACGCGGCATCCGTTATATGGCTCCGGACGCCCCCGAAAGAGACTAAATACCCGAAATCTGGTAGGTACGCGGGCGCACGCCGGCACGGGAGTTTTCGCCAATGATGGAGAAGCTGGGGAAGAAGCTGGGCGTTGCCCGTCCCGAATACGTCATCGTCTTTTTACTCATCGCCATTTTGGCGCTCATCAACTACGTCGGCGCCGGCCAGCGGTTCTTCCTGAACTTCTATTTCCTCCCGGTCGTGGTGGCCGGCTACATGCTTGGCGTCCGCGGCGGGGTGATGGCTTCGGTAGCCTCGACGGCCGTCGTCGTCCTTTATTACATGGTGTTCAACACCGCGGTCGTGCCGACGGAGGCGATCGCCAAGCGGGAGTTCTGGGCTGACATCACGCTGTGGGGAGGTTTTCTTCTCCTGAGCGGAGGTGCCGTCGGCAAGCTGCAGCAAAAATCTGCCGAGGCGCTCGCCGATCTCCAACAGGCCTACAGCGGCGTCCTGGAGATTCTCGTCAAGTTCATCGATACCGCCGATCGCTACACGGAGGCGCACTCGGTGCGGGTGTCCATTCTCTCCACTGAGATCGCCCGCGAACTATCGCTGTCCGAGGGCGATATCGAAGACGTTCGTGTTGCCGCGCTGCTGCACGATGTCGGCAAGCTCGATGTCAGCATCGACGTCATCCGCAAGGCCGGCAAGCTCGAGGACGACGAGTGGGAGCAGCTCAAGAAGCACCCGGAGCACGGCGCCAACATCGTCGAGACGATGGGCGGCATGCTTAGCAACGCGGTGCCGATCATTCTCTTCCACCACGAGCAGTTCAACGGCAACGGCTACTACGGTCGCAAGGGCGAGCAGATCCCGCTCGGCGCCCGCATCATCGCCGTGGCCGACGCCTTCGACGCGATGACCACCGATCGCCCGTATCAGAAGGCGCGGCAGACCTGGGAAGCGCTGGAGATCATCGAAAAGGGCTCGGGCGAGCATTTCGATCCCAACATCGTCGAAGCTTTTTCTTCGGTCATGAAGCGGCGGCCGCAGGGTGTGATTCGCGTCGAGCAACAAGAAACTAAGCTCATCTGACGGGCACCCGCCTCCGCATCCCCATCAACTCATCGAGCCGATCGACGATACGGGCCGCGGCATCGGGCCGTGCCAGGCTGCGGGCGCGCGCGCCCATCTCGGTGCAACGGTTCGGCTCGGTGGCCAGCTCGCGCAGCGTGTCGGCCAATCGCTTACCCGTGAGCTCGGACTGCGCTACGACGATGGCGGCTCCCTCACTTTCGAGTGCCTCGGCGTTGTGGCGCTGGTGGCCGCCGGCCAGCTCGAGCGGCACGAGGACGGCGCCTCGCCCTGCGGCGGTCAGTTCGGCGCACGTTGTGGCGCCGGAACGCGACACGATGATGGCTGCACGGGTGTACTCCCGCGCCATGTCGTCGAGGTAGGGCTCCACGCGCCCGTCGATGCCGTGTTCTGCGTAGGCCGCTCGAACCCTGTCGAGATCGCCCGGTCCCGTTTGATGCGTCAGGTGAATCCGCGGTGCTTCCGTGACGGTGTCCCGGTTGGGCGCCGTCGTCGACTTCAGGAAGGGCAGGGCGGCGATCATCGCGTCGTTCAGCGGCCGCGAGCCCTGGCTGCCGCCGAACAACAACACATTGAACACTGCGCCGACGTTGACCTCGGGAACGGCACAGATTTCCGCCCGCACCGGGTTTCCGCTGACGAACGCCTTGCCGCGGAAGTGCTCGGCCGTCGGCGCCCACGCCACCGCGGCGCTGTCGATGAAGCGGGCCAACCACTTGTTGGCCAGACCGGGCTCGAAGTTGGGTTCGAGGATGAGGGTCGGAATGCCCTTCAAGGAGGCACTCAGCAATATCGGCCCGGACAGATAGCCGCCGACGCCGACGACGGCATCGGGGCGCTCGCGCCGCAACAAACGCGAAGCGTCACGTAGCGCCGGAAGCAGCGCTACCACGCCTTTGAGCTTGCGTCGTAGTGAGCCGCCGCGAAGCGGCTCCACGCGCAGCATCTCGATCCGAAATCCGGCCTTGCCGACCAGCTCGCCCTCCAACCCGCGCGGCGTGCCGACGAACGTCAGCTCGGCATCCGGATGCCGGGCAATGACTTCGTGTGCGACCGCCAGACCGGGATAAATGTGTCCACCGGTGCCGCCGGCGGCGATCAGCAGGTGGGGCGCTTTGTCGGGACGAGTCACGGGGTTGCGCCTACGGGTGAAGGACCGTTGGGGTGGTCGAGAACGGCGGCCGTTGCGTGGTCCGGGGTGCGGGCATGTCGATGCCGCTCAGGGTACAATTCGCGGCGCAGGCCTTCCCCTTCCAAAGGTGTCTCGTGCACACAAAATCTCGCATACGCTTGTTCGTCTTGTGGCTCTTCATCGCCACGATATCGATCATCGGCGTCGGCTCGCCGGCCTCGGCGACAATGTTCCCGGGTCAACCCTCGGCTGCCGACGGTGTCCAGTCGACAGAGTACGACGAGTCGCAGTTGCTGGGTCGGATCCGCCAGCTCACCTACGACGGGAAGCGGGCCGGCGAGGGTTACTTTTCCCCGAACGGCACGCACTTGATCTTGCAGAGTGAGCGCGACGCCGAGAACCCTTTTTATCAGATTTACAGTCTCGATTTGACCACCGGTGACTCGTTGCGGGTGTCTCCCGGCTTCGGCAAGACCACCTGCGCGTTCTTTCAAGCGGGCACCGGGGCGGTCATGTTCGCCTCGACGCACCACGATCCACGTTCCCGCGAGTTGCAACAGGAAGAGCTCGAATTCCGGGCCAGCGGCCAGGAGCGTCGCTACGCC
>CBDUXW010000063.1:0-10365 GCA_965371275.1 uncultured bacterium
CCTGCTCCTCACCACCCCACAGGGCAACGCGAATCGTGCGGCGCGGCCGCACGCCGATCGCCTGGAGTATTCGCGCCGCTTCCATCATCACGGTGCACCCCGTCGCGTTGTCGGTAGCGCCGGTCGCCGCGTGCCACGAATCGAGGTGGCCGCCGAGCATGATTACCTCGTCGGCCTTGTCGGTCCCTGGGATCTCGGCGATGGCGTTGTACACGGTGATTCCCTGCGGATAATCGCGATTCAAGATCTCGACCTCGAGTACGACACCGTCGCCGTATTCGATCAGCCGCGCGATGCGGCCGAAATCCTCGTTGCGCAAGATGGCCGTCGGCAGCACCCGCGCGGGGTCGTAGGTTCGATTCGAAAAGGCGCGGATCTGACCGTGCTGGCGAGCGCCATCGTTGAGCCGCACCACGGCGCCGTTGTCGATCAAGAACTGATCGATGCGCGCCGCCACGTCGCGGGCACTCAGGACATCAGGGTCGGTCTGCTGCGGGCCACGCCCACCGCGACGACCACCGCGACCGCCCGGTTGGGGATTCTCGGGATCGTATTGCCGACGAAGTTGTTCATCGTCACGGCGCTTCGACGGCGCCTGGAAGCTCACACCGAGCTCGCGATGATCGCCGACCAAGATGATCTTTCCGGCCACGTCGGCGCGACGGGCTTCGAAAAACGCGGCGAGCTCGGCCTCTGTGGGACCGTCCGGTGGAATCAGATGGAACACCGGGGCCGTAACGGCACCGGGCGTGCTCGGTGTCCAGGCCAGCACCTCTCCGTCGAGGTGGTCCTTGATCGGCGCAATCATGTGCACCGCGAAACGCTCGTTGAGCCACCCCGGGCGACCGAAATCGAAAGGCTCGAGGTGAGCATTTTCGAATCCCCACTCTTCCATCTGGCGAATCGCCCAGCGGGCGGCGTTCTCGTGGTTGGGTGAGCCGGTCAGGCGCGGTCCATAGCGGTCCGTGAGAAAGTGCAGCGTCCGCATGACCTGCGGGTTTTCCCAGCCCTCTTCGCGGATCTTGGCGTTGACCTGCTCAGTGTCGGGCGCCTGGCCGCTACCGGCCCCGAGCGACGGAACGGCCAGCAAGAAACACACAACGAGCGCCGCACCGGCGCTGCTGAATGTCTTGAACTTATCCATACGGACCTCCGTTGTGGGGATCATTGCGCCCGCGGAACGCGGGGAGAGTGTTCAAACACGACGATTTGCATCGACTCGCCGAGCGCCTCGACGTCGAAAGCCTCTCGGTTGCCGTTGAGCCTGCGTACCCCCGACTTTGCCGCCAGCCACGGATCGATGGGCCCGAGATCGGAGGGCGATTCGGGATCGGTTTCCAGGTTGCCGATGCGGTAGTGCATGGGCACCAGCACGCGCGGCTGCACGGCAGCGAGGATCGCCTGAATCTCGGCCTCCGCCAAGATGTGGTATTCAGCGTCGACGGGAAGCATCAGGATGTCGATGCGGCCCATGCGCCGTACGTTGTCGGCGCTGAGCGGTCCGTTGTCACCGATGTGGGCTATGCGCAGCCCATCGACTTCGATCACGAAGATCGTGTTTTTCTGGCCGAACTCCATGCCGTACGGATCGGCGTGCTTGCCCTCGATCCCGGTGATCTCGATGTCGCCGACCTGATAGGTTCCAGGATCCGCGAACACAGCGACGGTGTCGTTCCAGGGGAAGGGTCGACCACGCCGTTGTCCCGCGTCGTGATCGTAGTGCGGATGGGTGATCAATACGGCATCGGCCTCGACACCGTCCGGAAAGTCGTAACCCAACCACACACGGCTGGCGTAAGGATCGATCAACACGCTCGCTCCGGTCGAGGATTCTATGCGGAAGCAAGCATGCGCGATGTACTCGACCATCGTCGGCGATGCCGGGTGACCGAAGAGCGGCGAAACGGCGACCGCCATCAACGCCGCGGCGACGCCGAGTGCCGCGACCATGCCCGGGAACTGAGACACTCCCCGGGAGTTTCTCCGCTCCCTGCTACGCATCGTCGCGGGGGCGAAACACGGCGATCGAGCTCGTGTATCCGTGCAGGAAACTTCGTCCGCCCACGGGGCCGATCTCGCCGTTGCAGAAAAATCCGCCGATCGGCAGTCGCCCGAATTGCGCGGCGATCATCCGGCTGTCGTGATCGGCTACACCGTAGAGTTGTTCGCCGCGACCCAAACAGGAGAACAGCAGGGCTCCCTCTGGATTCGAGCCGCCGAGATCCTGCTTGCAGCGCTCGAGCATGATCTCGAGGTCGGTCGCCGAGGTGACAGCATCGCGCAAGTGAAACTGCACCACCTGGCCGTTGTTGAGCCGCTCGCCGACGGCCAGGACACCGGAATCGGGGTCCATGCCGATCACGTTGCGAATCAGGAAATCGCCCTGCTCGTACACCTGCTGTCCCTCGTTCATCACGACGCCGAGGAACAGGGAGTTCCGGAACAACTCGCGGTCGTCTTCCGGTAACGAGTCGTAGAGCTCCGAGAGCACTTCCGTGGCGCGCCGGCCGTCGATTTGACACAGGATGTTCTCCTCCGCCCAGGTCACGAACAACGGCTCGCCGATCGGACGGCAACCCTGGGCCACGATCGTGTCCATCACGACGTTGCCGCGTAACACGACCCCCACAGCCCCTGCCGAGTGGATCTGATTGTCGACGAAGAGCTGATTGTCGCCCGGCGCCCTACCGCCGCTGGCCAGACCGCCGACCTTACGACTGGTGGGGTAGGCGATGTCGAGGGCGTTGATCAGGGCGCCGGCATCGCAGGTGAACGGATCGGGGAAAAGCACGAACTGCGGATCCTCGTCGGCGGCAATCCCGAACCGCTGTCGCCATAGCGAATCCTCTTCGCCGAGCACCTCGATCTCGTTGGGCCGCAGATGGAACGCATCGATTTCCACGCCCGGCAGGACCGCCGCGGTGAGGGACAGCGCCGGGCTGTGCTCGATTTCGTTGCCTCCCCCGACCACACCAGCGGCGGAGCAGCCGACAAGGGCGGCACGCGGATAACGCTCGGCTACCGCCTCCGAAACGAACGGATACTGGTCGACCTGGTTCGGATAGGCGAACACCAGCACCAGGTCGGGGTCCTCATCGAGGACGGCGGCGAGGTTCTCCAGCGCCTCCTCAATGGCGAACTTCGGCGAGCGCTCTCGCGACAAGACGGATGACCACTGCATGAGGGTACGTTAGCCCCATCTCCACCGACCCGCCAGGGACGATCGAAGCCCACCTTGACACCATGGGTCGCGACCTTCAGGACTCCTCGGACGGCACGCGGTCGAGCACCTCGCGCACCTTCTGCGTGAGGCGGTGCGGCGAGAACGGCTTTTGGAGAAATTCGGTGCCCGTCTCCAGCACGCCGTGTTCGACGAGCGCTCCGCCCGTGTACCCGGAGATGTACAGCACAGCGCTGTCAGGGAGCAGCTCGGACAGGCGTACGACGAGCTCGCGACCGTTCATGCCCGGCATCACGACATCGGTAATGATGAGATGAATCGGTCCCTCGTGGCGACCACACATCTCGATCGCTTCCTCGGCGTCTTCGGCCTCCAGGACGAGGTAGCCGTGACTGTTCAGCACTCGGGTGGCCAGCACGCGCACCATTTCCTCGTCTTCGACCAGCAGCACGGTCTCGGTACCGCGCAGTTGGCTGTCGCTGGCGACAATGGCCTCCTCGGCGATCGCCGCTTCGTCTTTTTCAGCGGCGGGAAAGTAGATCTTGAACGTCGATCCCTCGCCGACTCTGCTGGCCACCTCGATGAAGCCGCCACTCTGCTTGACGATGCCGTACACCGTCGACAGCCCGAGGCCGGTTCCCTTTCCTTCTTCCTTGGTGGTGAAGAACGGCTCGAACAGATGCTGCTGCGTCCGCTCGTCCATCCCGAATCCGTTATCCGTCACCACCAGCGCGGCATAATTACCCGGACCTATGACATCGTAACGTACCGCGCGACTGTCCTCGAACTCGACGTTCATGGTTTCGATGTTGACCTTGCCTCCCTGCGGCATCGCGTCGCGCGAGTTGAGCACGAGGTTGATCAGCACCTGCTGGATCTGCACCGGGTCCGCCTTGATGCGATGAACCTCGGGATCGAGGAAGGCCAGCAGCTCGACGTGCTCACCCACGAGGCGGCGCATCATCTTGTCCATCTCCTCGATGACCGCGTTCATGTCCAGAACCCGCGGTTGCAGCACCTGGCGGCGACTGAAAGCGAGAAGCTGGGCGGTGATCGACGTCGCGCGCTCGGAGGCATGCTCGATGGCATCCAGATCGCGGCGCAAATTGGCCAAGGCATGCGGCTCGTCGTCGATCGCGGCGAGATCTTCCTGGGCGAGCTGTGCGTAGCCGGCGACGGCGGTAAGCAGATTGTTGAAGTCGTGCGCTACACCGCCCGCCATGCGGCCGATGGCCTCGAGTTTTTGCGACTGGCGGAGTTGCTCCTGCAGGTCTTCGCGCTCGGTCACGTCGAGACCAACGCCGATAATCCCGTTCGGCGCACCTTGGGCGTCGATCAGCGGCTCGACGTGGCACTCCAGATCGCGCCCGAAGAGCTCCACGGCGTAGGTCGACGGCAACCCCTCGAGAGCGCGTAGGTGTGCCGCGATTGCCGGATGCGTCTCGTCGATGGTGCCGAAGAACTCGAACAAATCCATGCCGTTCACGGCGTTGGACGGCATGCGTAGCTGCTGCAGACCCCGACCCAGCATCTGCGTAAACTTGAGTTCTGCGTCGGTCGTCCACAGAACGGCAGGCATCTGCTCGATGACCACTCGCAGCCGCTCTTCACTACCGCGCAGGGCCTCTTCGGCGCGCTTCTGCCCGCTGATGTCGCGGAATACGATCAAGCGACCATTGTCTTCGCCGTGCCCGTCGTCGAGGGGCCAGCTACGGAGCTCGAAGTTGCGCGGCGTTGCTCCTGCGGCAGTGAGCACCACTTCTACCTGGAGCTCGTTGCCGTCACCGACCAGCTCGTGAAGCTCGATGCGACCGGAGAAGGCGTCGTTGAAATGCTCACCGAGCACATCGCCTGCGTCCATGCCGATGATTTCCTCGGCAGCAGGGTTCAGGTCAACGATTCTCTCGTCGGCGTCGAGCACGACGACGCCGTCGCGAATTCCCTCGATCACCGCGGCGCGCGCTACCGGCATGATGTCGAGAAACTGCTGCCGGGTCACCGTCCACAACGCGGCGACGCCGGTAATCGTGAACCCGAAGGGCGTGGGATCGAGAGGCACCGGGCTGAGGCCGCTCAGATACACGACGTTGAGAATCCACGGGGCGAAGATCGCAATGGCGACGGCGAGGCCCTGCTTTCGGTAGAGGTGCGGCGCGCGGAACAGCGTGCGCAGAAAAATCGCCGCGGCCACCGCCCATATCGCGTAGCTGTACGAGGTGTGCACCCAAAACCACGGCCCATAGGTCAACTCGAGCACGCTGATCGTCGAGGACTCGCGCACGCCGGCACTGCGCCAGATCAACCCCACAGTCGAGGGGTTCCACAGCAGCACCAACGTGCTCGTAGGGACGACCAACAGAGCACCGAGCAACGCCATCGGGACGCGCGCGATGTTTCCCGAGTACTGCAGCGCGAATACCATCCAGGCCACCGGAACGGTGACGATTCCGATGTACTGGATACGCGACCACAACAACTTGTCGAGCAACGAAACGCTCGCCACTTCGAAACCGTAAGCGGCGGCCCACAGCGCCACGGCCACGAGCAACACCGAAAAGGCGACCGACCCATGCGTGTGGCGCCGCCACCCCAGGTACGCGACGCTGAGGCAAATCAATGCCGCCACGAAGAGCGGAATCGCGTACGGAGTGATCGGCAAGGCCATTCGTCCCCATTTCCCGGCGGCTTCCAGGCTGCCCCGCCGGTCGAGGTGCAGCTCTCCTCTACACTGAGATGTAGGGGAAACTGCGTGCTCGTGTCACTACTTTTGCATATTAATGCCCACTATAAACCACATATAGCCAATTCTAGACCCTTAGAACTCTAAGCTGATTATTACAGGCCTGTACAGATCATGCCAGGATGCTTCGGCTCACCCTGTGTTCCGCTCATTCAGTAACGAAATGCTGCCACTCCCATCCGATGTGTCGGCTCAAGAAGGTCAACGCCCGCCGCTTCGGAGCTGCTCGAGTTGCGTCTTGACGGCCTCGAAATAATCGTCGAGGCGTCCGACCAGTTGCGCAACCGAGGCAGCATCGCCTTGGAACGCCGCCTGTTCGACACGGCGGGCTACTTCGTAGAGGCTGACGGCGCCAACGTCTCCGGCGCTGGACTTGAGGGAGCGAGCCGCCTGCACGACACCAGCCAGGTCGCCGCTTCTCTCACTTTCGACAGCCCGACCCACGGTTTCGGGAACGGTGTCGAGGAATATGCTGACAATGTCGTCGCGGAATTCATCGCCGCCCATGTTGCTGAGCCACACGAGACGATCGTCGAGCTCCACGGAAGCTTCGAAAGCCAGCAGCGGCTCATCGAATTCGACGCCGAGCTGAACCGTGCCCCCGTCACCCTCGAGGCGCCACACCACAGCCGCCAGGTCGGGCGGAGAAACGCCGTCGCGCGCCGTCGGGAAGGAGACGCTCACCGGCACGGCGCCCCGCAGTCCACTGGTGTCGGAGACACCCACCAGGGCGCCGCCGAAGCTGAGGTTCACCGTCATCCCTTCGAGCACCAGACCCGGTGCGGCACCCTCGGCTTTGCCGACGGTCTCGATGCGCACCGGATACTCCAGTTCGATACGGCGAAACCGCCTTCTCTCCGGTCCCTCGTATCCTCGCTGCGACATACCAGCGATGCTGTCAGCGGGCGCCAGCGCCTGTCAATAGACCCTGACCGGAGTTACGCTCTGCGCCCTCGGAGATATCCGGGCGATCAAGCAGGCGACGCGATGGGCGATCCCGTACGGACACAAGTAGATGTCGAGGTGCGTTACTTCGAGACCGATCAGATGGGCGTTGTGCACCACGCCAACTACCTCGTCTGGTTCGAGCTGGCGCGCACGGCATTATGCGCCGAGAGTGGTTATCACTACGCCGATATCGAACGCCTCGGATACCACCTGATGAACTCCGCGGCCGCCCTCCGCTACCGGCAGCCGGCCCATTATGGCGATACGGTGCGGGTGACCTGCTGGATCGAGAACCTGCCCAGCCGCGCCATTCACTTCGCCTACGAAGTGCATCGCGGCGACCTGTTGTTGGCGACGGGCTCCACGGAGCATTTGTGGATTGAGGTCGAAGGTCAGCGGACCTGCCGCGCCCCCGAAGCCCTCCGCGGGCCTTTTTCGCGATTAGCGGGCATCTCGAAGTAAACCTCCCGCCGCGCCCGCGCATCCTAGTAATCGTTGGCGATGCTGCGTTGCACATATATGTGTTACGCCATAGGCTGTTCAATGCCGCGGGACGCCGACACGATCGATTGGCGCGGGCCCCCGAGACCCGCAATACGAGACACAAGAGGATCTGGAATGACGAGCCCACTGACGTCCGATTTCATCCCGATGCGTCCGGTGGAGTTCTACATCCTTCTGGGGCTTGCCGAGGGCACGTTACACGGCTACGGGATTATCCAGTCGACGCTCGAGCGTTCCAGCGGCGAGGTTCGCCTCGACCCGGGAACGTTGTACCGCGCCATCGTTCGATTGGGCGACCGGGGGCTTCTCGCGGAAGAGAGCCGCCAGGCCGCCGCAGACCTCGACAACAAACGGCGGCGCTACTACGCCATCACCGCGCTCGGCAAGAAGGTGGCCGCCGCGGAAGCGCAACGCATGGTCGGGCTCGTCGAGGACGCGCGCCTCAGCAGCTTGATCGGCGACGCCGAGGGCACATGATGCGCCGACTGGGGTCCATCCTGCCTGACTTCTTGAGCTCAACGTACCGCCTTCTGTTGCTCGCTTATCCGGCCGACTTTCGTCGCCGTGCAGGTCGCGACATGAACGAAGTTTTCGACGACCTGTGCGTTCACGAGATCGAAACCAACGGAGCCGCCGGGCTACTACGGCTCAGCGTGAAGACGCTCGGCGACGTCGCCCGTAACGGCATCGGCGAGCGCTGGGCACAGCGTCGTGGAAGCCGTCTCACACCGCCCCGCGGTACCTCTCATCAGCTGAATCCTCGCTCCCCCCGAGGAGATCGACACATGAGCGTTTTTCTTCGTGACGTACGTTTCGCCGCCCGCACCCTGGTCAAGCAGCCGCTGTTCAGCGCCACAGTGGTCTTCGTGCTGGCGCTCGGCATCGCCGGCACGGCAGGCATCTTCAGCGTCTTCAATGGCCTGTTCCTGCGTCCGTTGCCGTTCGACGATCCGGGCCGACTGGTGAACATCGACGAAACGGCGCCGCAATGGAACCTCGAATACGTCTCGGTCAACTACACCGACTTCGCCGCGTGGCGGGAACAAAACCGGACCTTCGAGGCCATGGCCGTGTTCGACAGCGACAGCTACAACGTTGCGTTGGACGGAGAGGCAATCCGCGTCGACACCGCATCGCTCACGTACGACATCTTCGACGTCCTGGGAATCGAACCCGTACTCGGCAGACGGTTCACCGCCGAAGAAGATCAGCCCGGCGCCGAGGGCGTCGTGTTGGTAGGCAGCGCTCTGTGGCAAGAGCGGTTCGCCGGCGATGTCGAGCTCCTCGGTAAGATCCTCATGCTCGACGGTGAGCCCTACACGGTGATCGGTGTGCTGCCGCCAGAAGCCGTGTTCATCGACACCGACCTCTGGGTGCCGCTGCGCACCGACATCACGCAAAACCAGGGAAGTTGGTGGCTCAGTGGCATCGGCCGGCTGCGGGCCGGGGTCACCGTCGAGGAGGCGCGGCTCGACCTCGACCGCATTCACACGGGCATGATCGAGGACCGGTCAGTCAACGAGATCACGTCGCCCGTGGTGTTGCCTGCCCTCGACCGCATTCTGGGCGAGTTTCGCCTCGGCACCACCGCGTTGCTCGGCGGCGTGAGCGTAGTGTTGCTGATCGCCTGCGCCAATGTTGCAGGGCTGATGCTGGCGCGCGCCACGTCGCGCACCGGAGAGGTCGGTATCCGCCTGGCGCTGGGCGCCGGCCGCGGCCGTATCGTTCGACAGTTGCTCACCGAGAGCCTCTTGCTGGCCGCCACCGGGGCTGTCCTCGGCGTCTCGCTCGGCTACGCCGGGCTCCGTGCGGTACTGAGCGCGATGCCCGACGACATTCCACGTTGGATCAGTTTCGAGATGGATCTGCGGTTCTTGTTGTTCACCACAGCGCTCACTGCCGGCAGCGCGCTGCTGTTCGGTTTCGCGCCCGCCTGGCGGGCGGCGCGAATCGACCCGCAGCGCATCCTGCAAACAACGTCGCTGCGCTCCAGCCTCGGCGGCAGCCGGCGGCGGGGCCTCAACGCCTTGGTCGTGGGCGAGATCGCCCTGGCCCTGCTGTTGTTGATCAGCGCGGGGTTGTTCATGGCGGCCTTTCAGAAGTTGCAGGGCATCGACCCCGGATTCCGCGCGCAGAACGTGCTCAGCTATCGGGTCTCCTTGCCCGCGGCGACGTACGACGACGACCCGAAGCAGCTCGCGTTCTTCGAAGCGCACGTCGAAGAGCTCCGCGCCCTGCCGGGAGTCATCAGCGTCGGCGCCACGACACACGAGCCGCTGGGCGGGCACACCGGCAATTTCTTCCAGGCCGAAGGTGCGACGCTGCGTGACGAGGATGCACCCACGCCGGTCACCTTGACGCGATATACGACGCCCGGCTACTTCGACGCCATCGGTATCAACCTGCTTGCCGGTCGGACCTTCGCAGCTGCCGATGCAGCCGAGGACGCGCCGCCCGTTGTCATGGTGAATCAGGCCTTTGCCGAACATCACTGGCCGGGCGAGAACCCTGTCGGCAAGCGCATGGCTTTTTCCGGCGATGATCCGACCTGGATCGAGGTCATCGGTCTGACACAAGACGTCAAGCACTACGGCCTCGATCAGGATATGCGACCGGGCGTGTACTTTCCCTACGGTCGCAACCCGACGGCATCGATGACGATCGTGGCGCGCACGGCGGTCGACCCGCTGAGCATTGCCGACGAGGCCCGGGCGCTCATCCGAACACGTGACGCTGACTTGCCGATCTACGGTGTCAGTACGATGGGCCAGCGGCTCGACGAGTCGTTGTGGAGCCGTCGTGCAGCCTCGTGGAGCTTCGCGATATTCGCCGGCGTGGCCATGGTCTTGGCGATCAGCGGCATATACGGCGTCGTATCGTACGCCGTCGGCCAGCGCACCCAAGAGATCGGCATCCGCATGGCGCTCGGCGCCCGCTGGTCGCAGGTTGTCAGCGACGTCATGCGCCACGGCCTGTTGTTGCTGGGTGCCGG
>CBDUXW010000064.1:0-10341 GCA_965371275.1 uncultured bacterium
CTCGAAGCGCTGCACCGCGGGCAGCTGCTCACTGATCCACTCCCGATTCACCCGGTTGTGGCGCTGCCACCACTGCGCCCGGTACACGTTCATCGTGCGCTGCAACACGTCGAGCGCCTCGGCGTAGGCACCTTCCACGTCGTCACAGAAGTTGCCGGCGTAGGCGATGCAGTCGCGCAACTCCACCATGTCATCGTCGAACAGCAGATCGTGCTGGATCATGGCGCGGCGATAGAACGCCACGGCGGTGTCCCACACGTCGCGCTCCTCGGCCGACAGCCCCTCGTAGGCCCGGCGATCGGCATCACGCAGGATGATGCGCGGATCCATGCCGTCGGTATCGGCCCCCGGCCCCACCTGCCCCCATCGATAGAGCAGGTGGTGCAGGTTCAACAACGGGTCGGAGTGGAACGAAAAGAGCCCGGAGGTAAGGACCTGGGTCGGAACCGGCAGCCCACCTGCCTCGATGGGCGCGGCAACGATCAAGAGGATGGCGACGGCGGCTAAGCTACTATTGTGAACTTGCTGGTGGGTCATCAACACTTCTCGAATGGTTGCAACCTGCAAATCAGTGAATATTCATGGAGAGTGTAGCCGCTCCACACAGACGCACGCACCTATCACCCTCGCCTCGACGCTGCCCTCGATCTCGCAGAACGGAAAACCGCGAGCGCGCAGGGCCCGGCGAAACAGATCCTGCATCTGCACGCGGCGGTCGCCACGATCGCGCTGCGTACCGTCGGCAACCCATGGCACGTCGATCGCAGCCAGCAGGTACAGGTCGGCGCGGCGCTCCAACAGTGTCGCCTCCACCCACGCCGGGCACTCCCCATAGTAGTGGTGGGCGTAGACAACCGTGCTGAGCAGGTCGGTGTCCTGGATCAGCAGCGTCGAAGCGGTCGCCGCGACTTCGTCTTCGAGGGCGATCTGCCCATGGGCAATAGCTTCGACATCGGCGACTGTCGGCGCCTCGGCCTTCGCGGCAACAAAGCGGCGGGCAAACTCCGGAACCCACGGCACCCCATAGTGCTGCGCCAAGGCCTCGGCGAGGGTGGTCTTGCCGGTGCATTCGGAGCCGATAACGACGACACGCCTCACACCGTCATTCCTACGTCGTCGCGGGGCATTCGCATCAGCCGCTTCAAGTCGCGACCCCTGCTAGGCGCCGGGGAATATCCATCGGTCGCCTCACGCCGCGATTCCTGGTGCGGACCCGGGCGCGCCCATCGACCGCTTCCACTCGACGAATCCAAGGGCTGCCAGGATCAAGAAGATGCCGTAGAGGCCGGCCGTCGGCTGCAGATCCTTGTACAGGAACATGCCGACGTACAACACGTCGACCGCCAACCACAGCAGCCAGGACTCGAGCAGCTTACGGGTTTGCATCCATTGCGCGGCGATCGAAAACGACGTCAACAGGGAATCCATGAAGGGCAAAGAGGCGTCGGTCAGGCGGTTGAGCACCTGCCCGAGCAACACTCCGCCGACGGTGGCCAGCACGAGCACCACCGCCCACGTCCGCGGTGACGTCGTGGTAACCGCCAGCTCGCCGCGGTCTTCGGCGCCATGCAGCCAGGCCCACCAGCCATAAACGGCCAGCCCGAAGTACAGGCCCTGCAGTCCCATGTCGGCGTACAGCCGCGCCCCGTAAAAGACGAACGCGTACATCGTCACGCTGACCATCCCCAGCGGCCAGCACCAGATCACCTGGCGAGTGGTCAGGTAGACGGCCGCCAGGGTGATCACCACCGCAACAACTTCGAGGGTAATCACAGTTGCGACGCCCGCCGCCGCAACGCCCGCCGACGCGGCGCGCGGCCGGTCGCGGCATCGACCGTCGTGGCGTCCACGGTGACGCCGTCCACGATCACGAGCCCCGAGCCCCGATCAAAATGCCAGCTCCAGCATGACCGAGGCGTTGAACGTCGCCAGCGGGTAGAAGAACCGGATGCCGTCGAGGCTGTCGTTGCCGGCGGCATCACGGTTGATGAACTGGTAGCTGTAGCCGCTCGGCAGCAGATCCTTGTTGTTGAGCAGGTTGTTGATGAACAGGTGAACCTTCGGCGCCGCGCCCGGCCACCAGCGACCGAGCCCCTGTGAGGCGCGCAGATCGAGGTTGGTGAACGACGGCGTGCGAAAGGCTTCGAGCCCGGTGTTGTCGAGCTGCGAGTGGGCCACGTAACGCCCCATCAGCGCGACATTGGTGGCGCCGCGCGTGTACTCGGCGCCGAGGTTGAGGATCACCTGCGGCGTCAGCAGCGGCGGCACGTCGATGAAGGTGAGAGGCTCGCTGCCTATCCAGTTGCCCGCATCGTCGAACACGTCGTAGAACTGCGTCCACTCGCGGATCCGGTTGCGGCTCAGATTGAGGCTGTGCAACAGCGCCCACTCGGGAAGCGGCATCCATTTCAAGTCCACCTCAATGCCGCGGCGGTGCGAGCTATCGACGTTGCGGCGCAGCGGCAGGCCGACCTCGGACAGCTCGCCGGTGAGCGCGATCTCGTCGGTGAACTCCATCGCGTACACGTCGACCTGAAGCGCCAGCCGCGGCGAGTTGTAGTTAACGCCGGCCTCGAAGTCGATGACCTTTTCGGCCCGCACCGCTTCGAGGTCGTGCGGCACCGTGGCGTTGTCTTCGCCGAGCAGCATGTCGAGGCGCCCGGGCTCGCGCTGCGCCCTCCCGACCGAGGCATACAGGCTCAGCCGCGGCGACAGGATCTGCCGCACGCCGAACTTGGGGTCGACGAACGTCCAATCGACCGAGCCTAGGTCGATGTCGCCCGCGTACGAGAACTCGGCCCAGCGCAGCTGCAGATCGCCGAACAAGATGGTGCGATCGAGGCGGTACTCGAGCTTGCCGAAACCGTTGGCCGTGCTCTTGAAGCCGGTGTTCAGGTACAGCCGGCCGGCGGCGGCGGAGTCGAGGAAATGATCGCCGCTGAAATCGTTGTAGTGGACGCCGAAGGTGGCCGACAGCCGCTCGGTCGTGGTCGTGAACGTAACCATGCTGCCGAAGAACCCTTGATCGATGCCGAAGCGCAGCAGGTCCGTCTGCGCCACCGGGTCGTCCCATAACTGGAACCAGCCGTCGGCGCCGTTGTAATAGAGCGACGCCGTCAGAAACGACCCCTCGCCTACCGCCTGGTTGTACTTCACCTGGGCGAAGTCCTGGCCGAAGTCGTCGCGGTCCTGCTCGGTAAGGGGATTGAAGCGACGGTTGTCGGCGAGAATCTCCGGCTCGACGGCAAGGTAGGCGAGCTGCGATTGCTCGCGGCCCGAGAAGCCGACGAACGTCAGCGAAGCGCGCTCCCCCTGCCAGCCGCCGTTGAGGAACAGTGTGTTGTGCTCCGTGCCGGAGTTGTCGCGGTAGCCGTCGCTTCGAGCGAACGAAAAACGACCACCGACATACAGGCCGTTGCGGAGCACGCCGCTCTCATAGCCCACCGAGGCGCGCGCCGTCGCGTAGGAGCCGAACACCACCCGGCCGTCGACACGCGGCTGCGGCGACGGCGCCGGCGAAGCGAAGTTCACCGAGCCGCCGTACGCCGGCGAGCCGACCGACGAAGTGCCGACGCCGCGCTGGATCTGGATGCTGTCGACGGCGCTGGTGAAATCGCTGAAGTTGTTGAAGAACAACGCGTGCTCGGCCGGGTCGTTGAGCGGCGCGCCGTCGAACGTCATGTTGATACGCGTCTGGGAGATGCCGCGCATGTTGAAGTACGAGTAGTTCGCACCCGTGCCCGAGTCGGAGTACCAGTTCATCGACGGCGTGTATTGCAACAGTTTCGGCACATCCTGGCCGTAGCTGATCTTGTCGATCTCGGCCCGGTGCATGTTGCGCGTGGTTACCGGCATCCGGTCGCCGGCCCGTGTACCGGTAACGGTGATCGAGTCGTCGACCGCGGTGACCCACTGCAGGTGCAGCTCGATGTCGATGTCGGCGCCGGCGACGGTCACGGTTTGGCGCAGCTCCTGAAAGGCAGGATGCCGCACGACGAATACCCGATCGCCGTCTTCGACGGCGAGTGCGAAGCGCCCGTCTGCGTCGGTTGTCGCGCGCCGGCTGCCGACCGTCACTGCCGCGTTCGCGGCGGGCGCACCGGTGGGATCCAGCACGAGACCGCGCACCCGTGAGCTCTGTTGCGTTTCGGCGCTGCTCACCGGCGCGCTCTGCTGAGCCCCGCTGCCGCTCGCCCCGGAGCTCGCCTGCGCTGCGGCGCTGGGAACCAGGCAAAGAGTCAGAACCAAGGCCAGTGCCGGGCCAATCAATCGCCGTGGCCGCACGACCCCCACGCAATCCGCACCAACGAAATCCGTACGTCGAGACACCGTCTTCTCCTGCGTCAGGAGACGACCTACTCGGTTCGAGAGCGCCGCTTCTTCGCCGCGCGAAGGAGCCGGCTGCCATTACCTCCGCCGGTATCAACCGGATCAGGTTCGAGGGTTTGATCTCAGGCCGAGTGGCCACCCCTAGGCAACATGTACTTCATCAGCGTCGTCTCTGGCGGACGGCAAGTCAAGTGCGTGCGGCGGCTGTGTGCCCCGAGTGTATGCCCCGCATGGAGCCTCCAACATCGTCAGCCCCTACGACCGACCTGGCGGTCGATCCCCGCGTCGAGCGGCTCCAGTACCCATGCCTTCATCAATTCCTTGATCTGCGTCTGGTAGCGCCTGTCGGCCAGTGCCGCCTTGGCCTTGAAGGCATTCAGCAAATCGATGGGCACCTTCATGCTGATGAGCTTGGCGGGGGCCGGGCTGCTGCCGTGCAGACGTCGAAAGTCGTCCAGGAAGCGGATGATCTGGTCCGCGGTCATCTCCCGACAGTTTTCGAGGTAATCATCGGTGAATCGCTGTAGGGCTTTCATCGCAACTTCTCCAGGGCGTCGGCATCTTCGAGATCCTGCGGGCGTCCGCCGGACCGCTTCATGGCAATGAGATCGCTACGGCTCAAGATGTACACCGGACCGTCCGCGGTGTTCACCCGCCGGCGTCTCTTGCCCTTGAGGTCGTAGGTGATCACGATGTCGACCTGCTCCGTGAGGTCGTGCGGATTGTAGAAGTTCCACGCGATCACGTTGCGGTTGCGAACGTACTCGTCGCGGAACCGGAACACGTCGTCGGCTTCTACCGGCAGCCTCGACACCAGACCGATCTCGGTCAGGGCTTGCTCGGCAGCCCGCAGTGACTTCAGGTTCCACGCCAATGCGATATCGATGTCCACGGTGCCGCGAACCGCCCCGTGCAGCGCTACTGCATGGCCGCCGACAACCGCGTAACGCAGGCCCTTGGCAGCAAAGGCGTGGCAGAGCCTAGAGAGAAACGACATCCATTGAGTATATACCGATATATACCACCATGCCCGCCGACAACCTCGGTTCGGGTAGTCTCCTCTCTCCCCTCTGAGATGGACGCGGGTGGGCTCATTGCCCCCTAGCGCGTAGAATGGCGCCGCCGCCGGCCGGATGCCGACACAACGCTGAGCGGGATGCTTTGACCTCGTATACCTGGAGCTGAAAAATGAACGACAAGCGCACGAAGTGGATGGGACTCATCGCCCTCGGGGTGGCCATAACGCTCGGCGCCTGGACCGCCGCCGGCGCGGCGACCCTCGCGGCGACCGGCGCAACTCAAGCCACCTACGGTCCTGTACTGGAGGAATTCGGGCCCGTCTACTTCAACGGTGAGGTCGACTTCCCCACCCCGCTCGACCGCGACTTCAAGGCAGTGTTCGAGGTGACCGAGCCCATGCAAGAAAACGACGCGCGCAGCGCCGTGTGCCGTCGGATCGCCGACGACTAGCTCGGGCTCGGCTCGCCGATGATCGTCAGGTTGGCCGATGTCGCGCCGGCCACCGCATCGATAACAATGCGGCGATCGAAGCTGGCCAGCCGCCCGCCGTTCGCCGCTGCCAGCGCCAGCAGGTACACATCGGTGATCTGACCGTGACCGCTGACGTGCTCCGAGCGGAACACGTTGCGGCTGCACAACGACAGCGCGTCCGCCCAGAACTCGTGAGAACCGCTGTCGCGGAAACTGCGCAATCGATCGATCGCATCGCGCAATGTTGTACGGCGACCGGGATACGCCACGTTGGAAATGACCCGGGCGAACCCGTTTTCCGTGATCGGACAGGTCGCCCAGCCGAGCTCGCGGTGGGCGGCGAACCACTCGTGCGCCGCCTCGTGGTGCGTGTGGTTGCCGTCGAACAGAGCTACCAGAACATTGACGTCCAGCAGCGCAACGCCGGCGCGGCTTTCGTCGACGCCCGGTGTCACTCGCTCACGCCTCGTCCCGCAGGCGTTTCACGGCATCGAGACCTACCGGGCCGGCGCCGGCCCGCGGCGGCAACACGGGCACGCCGCTGCGCGCCACGGCAGCATCGTCGCGAGGTTCGAGTCCCCGCCGCGCCAGCTCCGACAGCATCTTGCCCATCGTCGTGTTGTGCATGGCGGAAAGCTCCTTGGCGGCCTGCAGCACGTCTTCGTCGATATCCAGGGTCGTTCGCATGTCGCGAGGCTAACACATCAAACATCAGATGTTTGATGATTACTTTCGCCGCGAATCCTGTCCGATGTCGACCTTGCGGCTTGCGAATGTCGGCAGGGGCTCACCAACCCCACACCGTCGTGCCCAAAATCACCTCTGCGGTAATTTGATGGACACCGGCCGGCCCTTTGCGAGTAGAATCGGGCCGCCGTCCCCCCATATCTTCCTAGAACTTTGATCGGCAAGACCCTCGGCCACTACGACATCCTCGAGCCGCTCGGCGCCGGCGGCATGGGAGAGGTGTATCGGGCGCGCGATACGAAGCTCGACCGCGATGTCGCCATCAAGGTGCTGCCCGACGACTTCGCTTCCGACCCGGACCGTCTTGCTCGCTTCGAACGCGAAGCGAAGCTCCTAGCGTCTCTAAACCACGCCAACATTGCCACGATTCACGGATTCGAAGACTTCGACGGCGTACGCTTCATCGCCATGGAACTGGTCGAAGGTGAGACGCTCGCCGATCAACTGGCCGCCGCGGGGCCCATCGACATCGACGAATCGCTGGAGGTCGCCCGCCAGTTGGCCGAGGCACTCGAAGCGGCGCATGGGAACGGCGTCATCCACCGCGACCTGAAGCCCGCCAATATCAAGGTGACCCCGGCGGGCAACGTGAAAGTGCTCGACTTCGGCCTGGCCAAAGCCTATGAGGCAGACGGCTCGGCATCGGGGGCTTCTGCCGATGTCACTCACTCCCCGACGATGGCGGCGGCAACCCGTATCGGCGTGATCATGGGCACCGCTGCCTACATGAGCCCGGAGCAGGCGCGAGGGAAGCCGGTCGACAAACGCACCGACATCTGGGCGTTCGGCTGCGTGCTGTACGAGATGTTCGGCGGCCGGCCGGCGTTCGCGGGCGAAACGGTGACCGACATCCTCGCCGCGATCGTCAAAGAAGAGCCCGACTGGCAGGCGCTGCCGGCCGCAACTCCGAGGGCGCTGACGCGTCTCATGCGCCGCTGCCTGGTGAAAGATCCCACGCGGCGGCTCCGCGATGCCGGCGATGCGCGCCTCGAGATCGAGGACCTGCAGGCCGCTCCCGCAGAAGACGCCATTCCTACCCGGACGCCGCGCGTCGCACCCTGGCACCGTGCCCTCCCGTGGGCGCTCGCCCTCGTGATGGCCGTCGCCGCCATCGGGTCCTGGCTTACGCCGGGGCGAGGGCCTGCAATGACAGCGAAGCCGGTGCACATGGAAATTTCGCTGCCCGCAGGAGTTCACATCGCGGTGGACACCGAGCACCCGGCGCTGGCCCTGTCGCCCGACGGCGCGCGCCTCGTCATCGTAGGCGAGGAAAGCGGGACGCGCCAACTGTACGTCCGGGAGCTGGCGAGCTCTGACGTCCGGGTAATCGACGGAACGGAGGGCGCCGCGTCGCCGTCGTTTTCACCCGATGGAACCTGGATCGGGTTTCTTGCCGACAACTCACTCAAGAAGGTGCCCGCGGCAGGCGGCGTGCCGGTGGCGGTCCACTATGTGAACGGCGCGGCCGTCAGCCTCGGCGTCACGTGGAACAGCAACGAGACGGTGGTACAAGCATCGAGTGCCAACGGCGGCCTGAAGAGCGGATCGGTGGCAGGCGACACCAAGCGCACGATCGACGAATGGGTGGAGCTCACCGACCCGATGGCGCCGTATGCCTGGCCCGAAGCGCTCCCCTCCGGCCGACAGGTCCTGTTCACCGATCTGAGTCAGGGCGACATCGTCGACGCACGGGTGGCGCTGCTGACGGTAGACAGCGGGGCCATCCGGAGTCTGTTCGCCGGAGGTACAAACCCCCGTTACTCGTCCACCGGACACATCGTCTTTGCCCGCAGCGGGTCACTCTACGCCGTGCCGTTCGACGCCGGACGCGCCGAGATCGACGCCGGTGAGCACAAGCTCGTCGACGGCGTGCTGCACTACGCGAACGGTGCCGCCCAGTTTGCGGTCGCCGCCGGCGGGACGCTCGCCTACATTGCCGGCGACGCGACGCCGACCCGACACGAGCTCGTTTGGGTCGACCGACAGGGGCAGGTGGAGGTGCTGTTCGACAACGGCCAGCGATTTCTCGATCCGCGGCTGTCTCCGGACGGCTCGCTGTTGGCGGTCACCAGTTACACCGGAGCCAATAGCGACATCTGGTTGCTGGATCTCGAGCGCCTTACCTTCGATCGCCTGACGTCGCACCCGGGAGAGGAGCTGGTGCCGGTGTGGAGTCCGGACGGCACGCGTCTCGCTGTGGCTTCGGAAGCCGAGGAGGACGCCGACAATTTAGGCCCGGCCCTCGCCTTGATGCCCGCCTCGAGCGCAGTTCCGGAAGTGCTCATCCGCAGCCCCGGCATGGGCAATTGGGAGTTCCCGTCCTCGTGGTCCTCGAGCGGCTGGATCGCCTATCGGAGAGAGCGCTCCGGCGGCGAGGCGAGCGATATCTGGCTGCTCGAGGTAGGCGACGGCACGGAACCGGTGCCGTTCGTGGAAGGGCCGGCGACCCAGCGCGCCCCGATGTTCTCACCCGACGGGCGGTGGATCGCGTACGTCTCGAACGCGTCCGGCGGCGAAGAAGTGTACGTGGAGGCTTTCCCCGATTCGGGCCCGCGCGTACAGATCTCGACACAAGGGGGAACCGAACCCGTCTGGGCGCGCGACGGGCGCGAGCTTTTTTACCGCGAAGGCGACAAGCTCATGGCCGTCGATGTCGGCAACGGCCCCGACAATCCGGGCACTCCCGAAGAATTGTTCGCGGGCCGATACCGCACGAGCGAATGGGGCGCCCGAGCCGCCAATTACGACGTCGCACCCGACGGCCGCTTCGTGATGGTGCGCCAGAAGAACCCGATCTTACCGACGGTGATACAGGTGGTCCTGAACTGGCCGGAAGCTCTACTGGGGGGCAGCTAGTCACTCCGCGCGAATCGCCTCGATCGGATCCACTCGGAGCGCCAGCAACAGCGGCACGGTGCAACCGGCCACGGCAATGAGCGCGAAGGTGCCGGTCGCCAGCACGTAGACCCCTATCCCGCTGGGCGAGAACTGCGCCGCCACGCCGGCCAGCACACCGGCCAGGGCAGCGGCGCCGGCCACACCGAGCACCCAACCGAGCGCCACCGGGGCGAGGCCGATGCGGGCCACCAGCCCGAGCACCGAGCGATGCGACGCTCCCAGCGCCAGGCGTACGCCGATCTCCGGCGTGCGCTCGCGCACGTACTGCACCAGCATGCCCTGCAGCCCGACCATGGCGAGCAGTAAGCCGCTGCCGCTGAAGGCGAGCATGAGCAAAGTGGTGAAGCGAGTCGGCGCCTCGGCGGCGTACACCCGGTCGTGCAGCGTCGTCAGGTCGGCAATCGGCAACGAGGCGTCGAGCGCCGCCAGCTCGCGGCGAATCTGCGGGACCAGCGCACTCGGATCAGCGGCGGCGCGCACCACCCAGAAAGCGTCGCCGCGCGGCCTGCCGTATCCCAGCGTGCCGTAGACGGTCTCGGCAAGCTCGCCATCAAGACCGTTCATCCGCACGTGACGAATCACCCCCACGACCTCGGCCCATTCGGGCTCGACGGCCTTGAGCTTGTGCAAGATGCGCTTGCCGATGGCGCTTTCGCCCGGCCAGTTGAGGCGGGCGACATGATCGGATACGACGACCAGCGGCAAGCCGCTCTGCTGGTCGGCAGCGGTAAACAGGCGCCCTTCGACAAGCTCGGCCCCGATGGTTTCGAAGTATCCCGGCCACACCCACAGCCCCATCGCGGTGCGCAGCCCATCGGCATCGTCGGCGGCCACGACCGCCTCGGTAGCGTAGGTACCGCCGCCGCCGCTGAGCAC
>CBDUXW010000065.1:0-10303 GCA_965371275.1 uncultured bacterium
CGCCGGAGGTGGCGTGATGGATGGCGTGCTCGCGGCGCCACTTGTCGTAGGGAGTGAACGTGATGACGCCGGTAATGAAGCCGACGATATCGTTGGCTTTCTTGGAGCGGAAAAACGATCCGTGGCCGCAGTCGTGGAAGATGATGAAGGTGCGGATGAGCAGGCCGGCGGCCAGTACGGAGAGCGCCAGCGTCAGCCAGTACGACACCGACAGGCTCAGGTACATGACGTACCAAAGCACCCCGTAACCGATCACCGAATTGAGCACCTGCCACAGGCTGCGCTTCGGGTCGGGCGTCTGATAGGGGATGGCCAATCGCTGCCAGCCGGAATACCCCGCCGAGCTTGCGGGCGGGGACGGTGTCGCCATGGAATGCTCCTGCACAGAGGTTCGCGATGTGTTGTCGGCGCGGCGGGCGACTCGATACTACTCACAGTACCGCTTCCCCGATACCCGCAACTCGCGGGCCACGCGAAGCGTTTCGCCGGCTGTCGGTACGGGTGCTAACGGCCCGGTCCCAGGAGCACCGCGTTGATGAACAGGAGTTGCGTCGCTTCCGCGTAGGCGCGGTAGTTGGGGTCTTCGGCGAAGGCGATGAGGTGCCCGGCGCCCACCGGCTGGTGGATGAGGAACGGCTTGTTCGCCAGTTGCGGCTTTGCGTCCTCCCATACGATGCCTCCCATCACCAGATCCTCGACCGCCGCGTAACGACCCACGTTGGTGCCGCGGTCGAGCGTGATCGGGCTGAATACCCTCGTGCCATCGACGAGCACGCCGATCTCACCGTCGGTGCCGCTGGCGAGCCAGTGTTTCGTATCCAGCACGCCGCGCACGATCGCGCCGGGCGTTTGCTCCGGGGCCTCGTCTCCGGGGGCGATCGCTTCCAGGAAATCGATCGGCTGATCCGGTGTGCCCGGGTCGCTCGAGTCATCGTCTTCGGCGCCGCCGCCGCGCCGCTCGGCCGTCGTGGCGAGCAGCCCGGCGTCTGCCGCCCAGCCGGTCGATGCGGCCATGGTGATCATCGTGCCGCCGTCGCTCATCCAGGCGCGCAGTTTCTCCTGCATGTTCTCGCCGACCGCACTGCCGTAGTTGCCGCTCGGGAAAATGATCACGTCGAACTCCGAGAGCCTCACGCGGCCGAGGGTCGAGGCACGCACCGCGGTGGTGCGCTGTCCGTAGCGTTGCTCGAGCACGTAGCGCGCCCACCCAACCGAGTACGTGGCACCGGGCCGGTCGTACACGAGTAGTACGCGCGGCTCGGTGAGGTGGCTGACGCGACCGCTGCCGAGTGACATGCCCTCACGCACGTAGGAATCATCGATCGGCACCACTTCGGCGCCGTGCTGCGCCGCGATCGCCCCCAAGCGTTGGGCGAGGTCGGCTCCGTTGTCGGCGGTGCGGATGATCGCCGTGCCGACCGGATACTCGCGATCACCGAGCGTGAACTCGCCACCGGCACTGCGTACGCGAATTCCTTCCCGCAGCGCTTCGGCCACGGCGGCCGCCGCGTTCGTGCCCCACGGCATCAGGTAGCCGACGGTGGCGCCGCGCAGGGCGGCCACGTCCTCCGTCGGTCCGGTCCCGTTCAACGCGACGACGGCCGCGCCGGTCGGGCTGGAAGCCATGATCAGCTCGACGTCCCACAGCGAAGGCATGCTCCACGCCGTCACGTCGTAGATCTGATCGCGCAGGCGGTTCGCGCGCCGTTCGATTTGCCGGGCCACGAACTCGGCGTCCATCGGGGTGTGCGGGTCGAGCAGGTTGCGGATGAGCCGGTGCGTCGGCTGATCCATGGGCACGATGTAGGTGCCTTCCGCCGGCAGCGTTCGACCGTCGACCTCGACGGGCTCGAGCGCCTTGTTCACCTCGATGCCGGAGCGGACCAACGTGTCGGCGAGCTGCCGCGCCATCCCGGGATCGTGCGCCGAGGTGAGCACGTACTCCGGCGAGCCGGAGCGGCCCAGTGCCACGGCGCTGGCCCGAAATTCCAGGAACGTGCGGACGATCCGCTCCCGGTGGGTGGCCGCTGTAGCAGCCGTCTGGATCGCGGCGGTGAAGTGGTGCAGAACGCCGTCGCCGTAGGTGAGATAGTCGCCATCGCTGCGCAAGAACACCAGGCCCCGCGCCGATGCCTGCTCGTACGTGGCGCCGATCGCCCCCTGGGCCATCGGCCACGAGACGCCGTATCCCGGATAGAACGCGTCGTAGGTGTCGCGGTTGAAATACGCGAAGCCGCGCTCGTCGAACGCGGCCGCGTTGGCGGCGCCGAAGACGTCGTTGAGCGCCTTCTGCTCGTCGGTCGTCCAGGTGTTGCCGGGGATGGCGTTGGGGGGGAAGTAGTAGGTCGCGTTGCCGCCCATCTCGTGTAGGTCGACCACCACGTGGGGCATGAATTCGAGCAGCGCCGCCACGCGTCCGCGTGTCTCCGGCTGGGTTTGCGCGAACCAGTCGCGGTTCAGGTCGAACAGGTAGTGGTTCACGCGGCCGCCGGGCCACGGCTCATCGTGCTCGGCCGACGCTGGATCGGCGTCCTCCCAGCGGGCGCGGCCCATGGTGTTCTGGAAGATGAAACGAGCCCGCCCGTCCGGGTTCTGCATGGGGTCGATGAGCACCAACGATTCCCGCAGAATCAGATCGACGGTCGCGTCACCCTGGGCGGCGAGCAGATGGTACGCCTCCGCCATCGCCGCACCGCTGGAGCTGATTTCGTTGCCATGAACGCCGTGCACCAGCGCGGTGACTACCGGCAGCTCGGCAACGAGTCGTTCGGCTTCGTCGCCCTCGAGCGTGCGCGGATCGGCCAACCGGCGAAGGTCCGCCTTGATCGCATCGAGGCGGGCCATGCGATCGGCGGAACCGATCACCAGCATCACGGTCGGTCGTCCCTCCCACGTCTCTCCCGTCCACATCAGCTCGGCGCGGTCCGGCGCGGCTTCGGCGAGCGCCTGCATGTAGGCGATCACTTGGTCCGGCGGTGTGATCTCGTCGCCGAAATCATGGCCGGTCACCTGCGCGATTGTCGGGATCGACGCGTCGTAACGGGTGCCGGGGGCGAGCTCCTGCGTGGGCGCGGGCACCTGCATCAGGACGATGAGCGCGAGGGTTTTCAGCATGACGATTCCTTCCCCTGACAGGGTCTGAGTTCGTGGTCTTCGGTGCCGACGCCGCGAGGCGAAAGTTCGGACCCTGAGGGCCCCTGCGTGGCAGCCTAGTTTGATGAGGAGAGTGCTCCGAAGAGTACGCGGCCGCAACCACCGAGGCTCGGCTCGCCTTGACCCCTACAGTGTAGGCCTCCTATACTGCGAACTTCGCAGACGGGAGATCTGAATGGCCGGATCGCTGGGTGAATTCGAGCAACTGACGCTGCTGGCGGTACTGCGGCTCGGCGATGAAGCGTACGGGGTGACGATACGCTGCGCCATCGAAGAGGGTACCGGCCGCGACGTGTCGTCGGGCGCCGTGTACACGACGTTGTCGCGTCTGGAAAAGCGCGGCCTGGTCTCATCGCGCGTCGGCGAGACGGCGCCCGCGCGCACCGGGCAGCGGCGCAAGTACTACACCGTCGAGCCCGCGGGCGCGGCGATGGTATACGACTCGGTAAACGCGGTCTCGCGCATGGTCGACGGCCTGGTGCCGCGGCTCGCGGGCTTGGCGCAGCGCGCCGAAGGTGCTGAAGAATGAGCTCGCCGGGGCTGCAGGGCAGGGCAGTATGAGGCGCGACCGGCAGCTCGGCCCGCCATTGGTCAGCCGCTGGCTGTTGCGTCACCTGTTGCCGTCCGACGCGGGTGAGTTTGTCGCCGGCGATCTCGACGAGGAGTACCGCCGCTACGCGATGTCGACATCGGGGAAGCGCGCCGGTCGGCTGCGCGCCGGCCTGTGGTATCGGTCGCAGGCGGCACGAAGCCTATGGCAGTTCCGGCGGCAAGTTCGCAGCGACACCGCCTCGGCGGCGCCGCATCCCTTTTTCTTACTCCGCTCCCACGGAGATCCACTCATGTCGATACTGTGGCAAGACACGCGGCTGGCGCTGCGCAACCTGCGGCACGCCCCGGGGTTCACCCTGCTGGTGCTCCTGACGCTGGGCGTCGGCGTTGGGGCGACGACGGCGATGTTCTCGGCGGTGAACGAGGTGTTGCTGCGGCCGCTGTCGTTCGCTGAACCCGAGCGGCTGGTGGTGCTGTGGGACAAGAACGAACAGCGCGGTTGGGAGCAGGTGGAGGCATCGCCTGCCAACGCCCTCGATTGGCGCCAGCGGGTGACCTCGCTCGATGATGTCGCGCTGGTCTTTCCGTGGGAGACCGACGCGGCGCTCGAGACCGACGGTGAAGCGGTCGCGGTGGCTATCGGCATGGCGTCGGGCAATCTCTTTTCGGTGCTCGGTGTGCCACCACTGCACGGGCGTACTTTCACCTTCGACGAGACCTGGTCCGGCGGCGGGCCGTTGGTGGTGCTCGGTCATGCCGCGTGGACGCGCTATTTCGGCGCCGACCCCTCGATTGTCGGCAGCACCATCATGCTCGACGGCACCGCCTTCGAGGTCATCGGCGTGCTGGGTCCTGATTTTCGCAACGAGATCAATGATGCCGGGATGTGGACAACCTACCGGTGGGACCCGGCGGTACGCGACTCGGTGTGGTTTCGGCAGGCGCACGTGACGCAGGCCATCGCCCGTCTGAAGCCCGGCGTGTCGCTGGAAGAGGCGCGTCAGGAGCTCGCCGCGGTCGGCAAACAATTGCGTGAGGAATACCCGCAGCTCAACCTGGGCATGGAGCCCGGGCTCTCCGGGTTGCAGGAGTATCTCGTTGGTGACCAGCGCACGCCGCTGTTGCTCCTGCTCGGCGCGGTGGGATTGTTGCAGCTGATCGCGTGCGCCAACGTGGCCAATCTGCTCTTGGTGCGTGCCACCGCCCGCCGGCAGGAAATGGCGGTGCGCACCGCGTTGGGGGCGCAGCGCTCCCGGCTCGCCCGCCTCGTGCTGACCGAGGGCGTCGTTCTCGCCGTCGGGGGCAGCGCGATCGGCATCGGTATCGCCGCTGCGGCAACGCGTTGGATCGAAGTGCTGCGCCCGCCCGAGTTGCCGGAGCTGGTGTTCCGGCTCGACCCGCAGGTGCTGGCCTTCACGATCGCGGTCACCGCAGCCAGCGCCGTGGCATTCAGCTTGTTGCCGGTGATGCGCACCGCGCACGCGCGCACGGCGCGGCGGCTCACCCTCGGCGCGCGCACGGCAACGCCGGGAGCTTCGAGCCTGCGTATCGCAGGCAGCTTGGTGTCGGTCGAAGTCGCGCTGGCGGTGATCCTCGTGGTCGGCGCCGGCCTCATGGTGCGCAGCCTGGCGCAGCTGAGCCGCGTCGATGGCGGCGTCGTTACCGACAACGTGCTCACTTTCCAGATCACGCCGCCGTCAGGGCTCTACCCCACGGATTCCGACCGCGAGACGCTGGCATACCGTCTCGTTGACCGCCTCGAGGCACTCCCCGGCGTCTCCCGTGCCGCCGCAACTCGCGGACTGCCGTTCGCCGGCTACGGTTGGAGCAGCGACTTCAGTATCGAGGGCTCCGCGCCGGATGAGTTCGGTCTCGAGGTCAGGCACCGGGCGGTGACCTCGGGCTACTTCCAGACCCTCGGGGTGCCCTTGATCGGGGGCGAGATCTTCGACGACCTGCGGGCGCCCGGCGAGCCCGTGTCCGTGGTGGTGAACCAGGCGTTCGTTGACACGTATTCCCCCGATGTCACGCCGATCGGCCGGCGCGTCGCCTTCGACCGCGCGCCGACGGAGAGCTCCTACTGGTATCCAATCGTCGGCGTGGTCGGCAACGAGCGCATGCTGCATATGTCGGAGCCGCGGCCGGAGATCATCTCGCACTTCGCCGGCGACACCCCGGGGACGATGCGATTCGCCCTCAAGACCGCGGTGCCGCCGCACACCCTCATGGAGGTCGTTCGCGAGACCGTGGCCGACGTCGACGCCCGCATCCCCTTCGTAGCCCCGCGGACCATGGACGAAGTGGCCGCCGACGCGCTCATTCGCGAACGCTTCCTGATGACGCTGCTCGGCGTGTTTGCCGTCGCCGCGCTGACGTTGGCGACGGTGGGCGTGTACGGCGTCGCCGCCCAAGGCGCCCGGGCACGCACCAAAGAGATCGGCATCCGCATGGCGCTGGGAGCCACCGGCGACGTCATCGCCCGCCAACTCGTGGTGCGCGCCGCCGTGTTCATCGGCGCCGGCCTCGTGCTGGGCCTCGCCGCGTCGGCGGTCGGTGGGCGCTTGATCGCAGGCTTCCTGTACGGCATCGAGCCCTTCGACCCGGCTACCTGGCTGGGCGTGGCCCTACTGCTGGCCGCCGTCGGCCTCCTCGCCAGCTACCTGCCCGCGCGCATCGCCGCGCGCACCGATCCGTCGCGCGTCTTGTACGCGGAGTAGCGCGCCCGGCAGGTGGTGCAGCTTACGAGCGCCTCTGTTTCTCTTGCCGCGTCTGCCAGTAGAATCGTGCCGACTTCCCTCTGGTAGGGAGCCATCATCTTGGTCGGCAAAATCCTCGCTCATTACGAAATCCTCGAACCGCTGGGTGCGGGCGGCATGGGTGAGGTGTACCGGGCGCGCGACACGAAGCTGGATCGCGACGTGGCGATCAAGGTTCTACCGGAGGACTTCGCAGCGGATCCCGAGCGCCTCGCCCGCTTCGAACGCGAGGCCAAGCTCCTTGCCTCTCTGAACCACGCCAACATCGCGGCCATCTACGGGCTGGAGGACGAGGGCGACCAGCGATTCATCGTCATGGAGGTGGTGGAGGGGGAGACGCTCGCGGACCGCATCGCCGGAACCAAGGGCATCGATGTCGAGGATGCGTTGAACATCGCTCGCCAGGTCGCCGAGGCGCTCGGGGCGGCGCACGAGAACGGCGTCATTCACCGGGATCTGAAGCCCGCCAACGTAATTGTCGCGGCAGACGGCATGGCCAAGGTCCTCGACTTCGGGTTGGCCAAGGCATTCGCAGTCGACGGCTCGGCATCCGATGCCTCGCCACCGCTGAGCCACTCACCAACCATGGTCGCGGCCACACAGGCCGGCGTGATCCTGGGCACGGCGGCCTACATGAGCCCCGAACAGGCCAAGGGCAAGCCGCTCGACAAGCGCACCGACATTTGGTCGTTCGGCTGCCTGTTGTACGAGATGCTTGTCGGGCAGCGTCCTTTCGGCGGCGAGGACGTATCCGAGACGCTCGCGGCGATCCTCAAGGACGAGCCCGATTTGGAAGCCCTCCCACCGGGAACTCACCTGGCGATCGTTCGCTTGCTGCGCCGATGCCTCATGAAAAACGCGCGTGAGCGGCTTCACGATATCGCCGACGCGCGGCTCGAAATCGAAGAAGCCTTCGCTGCGCCGGCCATTGATGCGCGTCAGGCAGATCGTCCGCTTCAGGCTCATCGTTGGCAGCCATTGCTCCCATGGACGCTGACCGCGCTGTTCGCCGTGGGAGCGGGAGCCGTCGCCTGGTCGGCCCTGCAGCAGGCCGACGTACGGTCTCCGGCCCGACTCGTTGTCGCGCTTCCGCCGGGCCAGGAACTGTCGTTGGGCGAGGAGATTGCCATCAGCAGCATCGCACTCTCGCCCGATGGTCGACTCTTGGTCTACACGGCGACGCAGCCTGGGGGTGGAGCGACGCAGCTGTTTCGTCGCCCGATCGATGAGTTCGAAGCTCAGCCGATGGTGGGTACCGAAGGCGCGCAAGCTCCATTCTTTTCACCGGACGGCGAATGGATCGGTTTCTTTGCCAACGGGGCCCTGTGGCGCGTATCGGTGTCGGGTGGGTTCCCGCTGAAGATCTGCGACGCGAGCGTGCTCTTCTCGAGCGCGAGCTGGGGGCCTGATGACGCCATCATCTTTTCGCACTTGACGTTCGGCCTCTACAAAGTGTCAGCGAGTGGGGGAACACCGGAACTACTGACGCTTCCCGACGCCGCAGCGGGGGAATTCCGGCACTTTGATCCGCAGATTCTCCCCGGGGGGCGCCATGTCCTGTTCACCATCAACTACGACGACGGGCCGCGCGCCGCGATTTTGTCCCTTGCGTCAAATGAGTGGGACTGGGTGCTCCCCAATGCCCACGGTGCCCGCTACGTCCCAACAGGACATCTTGTCTATGCTCAGGAGGGGGCCTTGATGGTGGTTGCGTTTGATCTCGGCCGGCTGAGACCCAGTGGCTCTCCCATTCCTACCATCGAGAGGGTTCCGTATCTCGCGGGGCTGGGTGGCGCGCATTTTGCGGTGTCCGACACCGGAACGCTCGCGTACCCGCCGGAAGATTCCGGCGCGAGGGACACTACGCTGGTCTGGGTCGATCGACAGAACCAGCAGGCGACGCCGGTCGTCGACGGCCTTGCCCCTTACAAGACCCCTCGTCTATCGCCGGATGGCAGTCAGATCGCTGTAACGATTACGCCCGACATCTGGGTCATCGATGTCGAAAGCGGCGGGCGCACGAAGTTGACCACCGAAGGATACAATCTCATGCCCGTTTGGGACCCACAGCGTAACGGGCTCACATTTTCCGCTGTGACAGGAGCCGCGCACTTTGACCTGCACTTCGTGCCGGCCGATCGGGCGACGGAGCCGGAGCAGTTGTTGGCCCGGGGAGGTCGTCAGCTTCCGTCCGCTTGGTCCCCCGATGGCAACGTCCTCGCCTTTTTCGAGACTACGCCGGCCGGGGCGAATATTGGCATTCTCGAAGGAGGGAGCCCGAGCGGTTTTCTCTCGGGTCCGTCCAACGAGGACTCGCCGATGTTCTCGCCGGACGGGCGATGGATCGCATACGTGTCGGACAACACGGGCAAACAAGAGGTCTACGTCAAGTCATATCTCGAGCCCGGAGGTTCCACTCCAGTCTCCGTCAACGGCGGGCGAGAACCGGTATGGTCACGCGACGGACGTGAATTGTTTTATCGCCAGGGGGAGTTCCTCATGGTCGTTCTCGTCGAGACCAGCGACTCTGACATAACGTTCGGGCCAGAGCGGGTGCTCCTCAGCGGATGGCCCTCCCGTCGGTACGGTGGCGGATCCCAATACGATGTCGCGCTCGACGGCAATCGTTTCCTGATGCTCCAGCGTCCGGAAGCGACGCCTTCTCACATCAACGTCGTTCTCGATTGGTTCGACGAGTTGAACAGACTGGTGCCGGCAGGCGGCTCACCATGATCGGCAAGACCCTCGCTCACTACGAGATCCTCGAGCCGCTTGGCGCCGGCGGCATGGGTGAGGTGTACCGGGCGCGGGATACGAAGCTCGATCGCGACGTCGCCATTAAGGTGCTGCCCGAGGACTTTGCTGCCGACCCGGACCGTCTGGCCCGCTTCGAACGCGAAGCGAAGCTCCTAGCGTCTCTAAACCACGCCAACATCGCGGCCGTGTACGGTCTCGACGACGAAGGCGAGCAGCGCTTCATCGCCATGGGACTGGTGGAGGGCGAGACGCTGGCGGAGCGGCTGCGGCGCCAGGGGCGCATCGACATCGAGGACGCCCTCGATATCGCCCTGCAGATCGCCCAGGGGCTCGAAGCGGCCCACGGGCAAGGCATCGTCCACCGCGACCTGAAGCCGGCCAACATCAAGGTAACCCCCGCCGGCGAGGTAAAGGTTCTCGATTTCGGCCTCGCGAAGGCGTTCATGCCCGATGGCGCAGCCGCGGACATCTCTCCGGAGATCACGCAATCCCCCACCATGCTTGCCGCCACCGCCGCCGGCGTCATTCTGGGAACCGCCGCCTACATGAGCCCGGAGCAGGCGCGCGGAAAGCCGGTCGACAAGCGCACCGACATATGGGCGCTCGGCTGCGTTCTGTTCGAGATGCTCGCCGGGGCAACGGCGTTTCCCGGGGAGGACGTCACCGACGTGATGGCCGCCGTTGTCCGCGCCGAGCCCGACTGGAGCGGCCTGCCCGGTCTCGTCCACCCACGATTGAACGACCTGCTCGCCCGCTGTCTGGAAAAGGACCTGCGCAGGCGGTGGCAAGACGTCGGCGACGTACGTGTGGATCTGCAGGCGATTCTCGGGGATCCGGAGGGGGTGAAGCTTTCGTCGCGGGCTCCCGCCGCGGCCGCAGGTCGCGGCAACGCAGCGTGGGTGATCGGCGGCATCGCGATCGGCGTGCTGACCACCGCATTGGTGGCGTGGAGCCTGCGCCCGAGCACGGCGCAGGCGGAAGAGGCGGTCAGGATACAGATCCGAAGGACCGGGGACGATACGGACCGCGAAGGCCAGATAAGCACGCCCGAGCGGGTGGAGCGGTCCTATGAGGAGTACTGCTCG
>CBDUXW010000066.1:0-10261 GCA_965371275.1 uncultured bacterium
CCGGCGCGCCGCGCCATTTCCGCCGCCTGGCGCGCCGTGCTGTGGCCGCGCCGGCGGGCCTCGACCGCCAGCTCGTCGGCGAATGTCGAGTCGCAGACGAATAAATCCGCGCCGCTCGCCAGCTGTACCGCGGCGTCGCACGGCCGGGTGTCGACGCAGAAGCACACCTTTCCCCCGCGACGCGCCTCGCCGAGGACCTGGTCCGGCGTCACGCGACTGCCGTCTTCGAGCTCGATCGCCTCGCCGCGCTGTAGGCGCCCGAAGAGGGGCCCTTCGGGAATCCCGAGATCATGCGCCCGGGCGACGTCGAAACGGCCCGGCTTTTCGGCCTCGATGAGGCTGAAGCCGAGTGTGTCGATGCCGTGGTCGAGGGGCGCGCAGACGATTTCGTAGCCCTTTCCTTCGATCGCCGTACCGCCGCTGAGCTCGCCGACTTCGAGCTGATACCCGAGGCGCAAGCCGACGTGGCGCCGTGCCGCGTTGATCAAGCCCTCCAGGCCGGCGGGTCCGATCAACGTCAGCGGTCGCTCCCGATCCGACAGTGCCAGCGTCTGCAGCAACCCGACGAGGCCGTTCACGTGATCCCCGTGCAAATGCGAGATACAGATTGCCCGCAACTTGCTGAAACCCAGCCCCGCTCGTCGCCATTGCAGTTGTGTACCCTCGCCGCAGTCGAAGAGGAAGAGGTCCCCTTCGCGTCGCACGGCGATGGCCGTCGTTTGACGGTGCAGTGTGGGCAGCGAAGCCCCACTGCCCAGAACGGTTACCTGCAGCATAGATCCTCGTGACAGGGCGCTGAGAAGCCCCGCGGGTGCGGTTGCGGGGACGTGTCGGCCATGGATGACATGGCGATGGTACTCCGCCGCGGCAGACACCGGCGACCTCCCCCCTCCCCTGTCGGCAGCCGCCGGTCGACTTCGGAATGTTAGGGTTTGGGCGTGCGCATCAGCATCATCGTCCCGGTGTTCAATGAAGCCAAGACTCTGCCTGATTTCCTGGAAGCTACACACTCCCTCGACGCGGAGCTCGTTTTCGTGGACGGCGGCAGCAATGATGAAACGCGACACCTCCTGTCGACATCCGGGTGCACCTGGTTGCAAGCGCCGCGGGGGCGCGCCGTCCACATGAACGCCGGCGCCGGCGCCGCGGGCGGCGACGTGTTCCTGTTCCTGCACGCTGACACACGCCTGCCCGCGGGGGGGCTGGAGCGTATCGACGAGGCGGTGAGCAGTGGCGCTACCGGCGGTTACTTCGACGTTCGGCTGGATTCCGACCGTCCGGCATTGCGGCTTGTCGGCCATCTGATCACCTGGCGCAGCCGCGTTACCGGTGTGGCCACGGGAGACCAAGCAATTTTCGTGACTCGTCCCGTATTCGAGAAGCTCGGCGGCTACACGGCTCTGCCCCTGTTCGAAGACGTCGACCTGACGCGCCGTCTCAAGCGCAGCGGCCATGTGGCCCGACTCTCGCCGCCGGTCGTGACCTCACCGCGACGCTGGGAGCAACTCGGCGTTGCCCGCACCATCCTCCGCATGTGGGCGCTACGAACCTTGTACTACTGCGGCGTCAGCCCCGAGCGCTTGGCCCGCCACTACGAGGCGGCTCGATGACGCCCCCCGACGCAGCGGTCGCCGTCGCCGCCCCCGGCACCCGCTCGGCCGCCGGGCGGATCGCACCACCGACGCTCGTGCGCTACGTGCTCCGCGAGCTGCTCGTCCCCACCTTCATCGGTTTCGGGCTCTTCACGTTTTTCTTGCTGATGCACTTCTTGTTGGAGCTGGCCGAGTTGATCATCCGGTTCCAGGTCAGCGCCGCCGACGTCGGACGTCTGTTTCTGTACAACGTCCCGCACATCATCGTATTGACCGTGCCGATGGCGGTACTCGTCGGTGGGCTGATCGCCTTCGGCCGCATGTCCGCGGATTCCGAGATCATCGCCATGCGCAGCGGCGGCATCAGCATGTATCAGCTCGCCGTTCCCGTCCTCCTGCTGGCGTCGCTGGCGACCGCCCTGAACGTGTACTTGTTTCTCGAAGTTCTGCCGTGGGGCAACAACGCCATGCTGCAGTTGCAGTGGCAGTTGATCAACTCGCGCACGATCACCAGCGAAGTGCGCCCACGGGTGTTCGAGAACAACTTCCCGAACTACACGGTGTTCGTCGAAGACGTTGTCGGCGAGGAGCAGCGCTGGGAGAACCTGTTGCTGGTCAAGACCGACCAGAACCCGCCACGGATCGTCATGGCACGGAGCGCCGAGGCCGTCTACGACGAAGACCAGCGGGCGCTCTGGCTGCGACTCGAAGACGGCTACATCTACGAAGGTGGCGAAACCCCCGAGCAATCGAGCGTTACCAGCTTCGAAGCCACCGAAGAGCTGCTGATGAAGGAGTCGGGCTTCACCATCGGCGAGATCACCAAGGACGAGCGATCGATGTCTCTCGGCGAGCTGCGGGTCCAGATCGACCGCCTCGAGGAGGCCGGTTTCGACACCACCAAGTACCGCGTCGAGGTGCACAAGAAGTTTTCCATACCTGTGGCATGCATGGTCCTCGGCTTGATCGCCTTACCCTTGGGAATTTCTACGCAACGCCACACGAAAGCCACCGGCTTCCTGGTCGCCATCGGCGTGATCGCCGTCTATTACCAGCTCATCGAGAACGGCGAAAAGTTCGCCGAGGAAGGAATCTTGCCGGCTTGGCTCGGAATGTGGGGCGCCGACATCGTCATCGGAGCCGCGGCGATTTTCTTGCTATGGGCCAAGGCACGCGAAAAAGACTTCGGCATCGTCGATGCGATCATGCGCGGTGTCGAGTGGGTGATCCGGCGTGTCGTTGACGTATGGATGCGGCTACGCGGCGAGTCGACGTCCGTCGAGCCCACCGGGCACGTCGACCCGGGGGACGCCGCGCCGGACCTCGGCGGTCGACGCTTCCCACGCATCCTCGATGTCTACGTGCTGACGCAGTTCGGTCGCGTCTTCGCCATGACGCTCGGCGGCCTGCTGGTGATCTGGATGATCGGCGAATACTTCGAGATCTCGGACGACATCTACGCGGCGGGGGCCAGCCGCTGGGTCGTGATCGAGTATTTCAAGTTTCAGTTGCCCTTCATCTTCATGATGACGATTCCGATCGCCACCGTTCTCAGTGTCCTCATCGTCTTCAGCCTCATGAGCAGGCAGAACGAGGTGGTCGCGGTCCTCGCCGGCGGTACGAGCCTGTTCCGCCTCGCGGCGCCGATTTTGCTGCCCGCTGTCGCCCTGACCGTTATCGAATACGGGATCTCCGACTACGTCGTCCCGCACACCAACGTGCGCGTCGCCGAGGTCAAAGCGTCACTGGATCCGGCGCGCGTCGATACCAGCTTCCGGCCGGCCGGCGGATACTGGGCGCACGGCGACGGCCGACACGTTTTCAACTACGCCGACTACGACACACCGGGGCGTATGTTCCAGGGTTTGCACGTCTACTACATCGACACGGAACAGTGGCGGCTGGCGCGCGTCGACTACGCCGACCGCGTTCAATGGCAGGAGGACGGCAGCTGGCTCGGCCTCGACGGCTGGCGGCGCCACTATCAGTACAACGCCGACGGCACGTACGCTTCGCCGCCGCTGCAGCGTTACCCGGAAATGCCGTTCCCGGTTTCAGAGACCCCGAGCTACTTTGCAACCGAGGAAAGACTTCCCGAGCAGATGAGTCTCAACGAGCTGCGCCAGCACATCGACGAGCTCGAGCGGCGCGGCTTCGACGCCAGCCGTTACAAAGTCGATTTGCAGCAGAAGCTCGCGTTCCCTGCCGTCGTCTTCGTGCTCGCCATCGTCGGCATCCCGTTCGGCTTCCGAATGGGCCGCCAAGGCACACTGTCGGGAATCGCCATCGCTTTGGCGCTCACGATGTGCTTCTGGCTCACGTTCGTGTTCTTCCGCGCCGTCGGCAGCGCCGGCGTGCTGCCGCCGATGCTGGCGGCCTGGGCTTCACACCTGATCTTCCTCGCCCTGGCCGGCTACATCACTCTCGGCCTGCGCACCTGAAGCCCTACGGTTGCTGCACCGTGCCCCAGACGGGTGCGGAGGGGCGGTAGCCGGCGACTTTTCTAGCTAGCTGCCGTCGCCGCCAGTTGCTCGCGCACGCTGGCCGGCATGTCACTCTCGGACAGGCCGAGGGCGGCACGCAACTCGTCGATCTTGCGCAGCTCTTCCCATGGGAAGCCGTCGTCCTCGCGGCCGAAGTGGCCGTACGCGGCGGTCTTTTGGTAAATCGGACGGCGCAGATCGAGGTACTCGATCATTCCTCGCGGGGTCATGTCGAACACCTCGTGCACCGCCTCCGTGATCTTGGCGTCGTCGACACGACCAGTGCCGAACGTGTCGACCATGATCGACACCGGCTCGGCGACGCCGATGGCGTACGCGACCTGTAACTTGAGACGGTCAGCGGCCCCCGCGGCGACGAGGTTCTTGGCAACGTGGCGCGCCATATAGCAGGCCGTGCGATCGACCTTCGTACAGTCCTTCCCGGAAAATGCGCCGCCGCCGTGACCACCGACACCGCCGTACGTATCGACGATGATCTTGCGACCCGTGAGGCCGCAGTCGCCCTGCGGGCCGCCGGTAACGAAGCGACCCGTGGGATTGATGTGATACACGGTGTCGGCGTCGCGCAGTTCCTCGGGAATGACCGGGTGGATCACGTGCTCGATGATGTCGCGCGATAGTTCCTCGGCACTGATCTCGGGACCATGCTGGCTGGAAATGACGACCGCCTGCACGCGCTTCGGCTCGTGTCCTTCGTACTCGACCGTGACCTGTGACTTGCCGTCGGGTCGTAAGTAGGGAAGCGTGCCGTCCTTGCGCACATCCGAAAGGCGCTTGCACAACTTGTGCGCCAACATGATCGGCAGCGGCATGAGCTCGGGAGTTTCAGTGCTCGCATAGCCGAACATCAAGCCCTGGTCGCCGGCGCCGCCCGGGTTGACGCCCTGGGCGATATCGGGAGACTGCTCGTCGAGCGTCACCATGATGGCGCACGTCTCCGCGTCGAAGCCATACTTGGCCCGCGTGTAACCGATCTCCTTGATGGTGCGGCGCACGATGCGCGAGATGTCGAGCGTTGCCGAGGTCGTGATCTCACCAGCGACCACCGCCACACCCGTCGTGATCATGGTCTCGCAGGCCACGCGCCCTTCCGGGTCCACCGCCATGACGGCGTCGAGGACCGCATCAGAGATTTGGTCGGCGATCTTGTCGGGGTGGCCTTCGGTTACCGATTCGGAAGTAAGAAGATATGTACCTTGCTCTGCCATGCGATTGATCTCCCCGGCCGGTTCAGCGGACGAACCCTCGCGGAATGAGGTTTCGGCGACCGGCCGAGTGTCGAAAATAAAGAGAGAAAAGCCCGCGGCACGCACCTCGCCCGCGTCAGCAAAAGGCCCGCGAAATTTACCACGAGCCCGGAATCCAGTCAATCGCAGGAATCGCCTGAAACTCCCTGTTTAAGCCGTTTATCGGTCACAAACGCGGTAACCAATCGACGCTCGTCAGCAGCCGAACCGGCTTCTCCGTCGAGCCGTGCCGCGCGCAAGATATCGAGCATTTCGCCCATCGCCGGGCCATCCGCGAGCCCCAACTCACGCAGATCATCGCCGCTGAGCCGCGCCCGGACGAAACGTAGCGTTTCAAGATGCGTCCGTATTGCCGCGGCCAGCTCGACGTCCTCACGACGCGACAGTGCGAACGCCACTAGGAGCGCCGCCGGCCCGATGCCGCGAAGCGTGCGCTCGATCCGGCTGGGGCGCTGCCGATCGGCGTCGGACAGGCCCTGCCAGGCAGCTACCGCCTTGGCCCAGAGCGCTCCGCTTTCGACCAACCCGGTGCGCTCATCGCGGCTGAGACCTAGCCGCCGGACCAACTCCCAGCGCTCCTGTCCCGCCAACCGTCTCGCACAACAGGCCAACACCAGCGTCCAATCTTCGGCGTCCGCCAGGTCCCCCGTCGCCAGGTCCCGGTACCAGGCGATGGCGGCGTGCAACTCGCCGAGGTGCGTCGGGTCGGCAACCAGGTCGGCATGCAATTCCTGCAACACACCCTCCTCCTCGAGGCGAACCGGTGCCTGCAGCGGCGACTCGCGGAACATGTAGGCCAGCTCGCGGCGAATACGGGCGCCGGACACGGTGTCGAGGTAGCCACCGTTCACCGCCTCGAGAAGCAATGCGTGAGTTTCCGCCTCGAGGTCGAAGGCGAATCGCAGGGCGAAGCGCAGCGCCCGCAAGATGCGCGTCGGATCGTCGGCGAACGAGCGCGAGTGCAACACCCGAACGATGCCCTTCTCCAGGTCGGCGGCGCCGTCGAGGGGATCGATGAAACAGCCGGCAGCGTCTCCGGTCAGCGAGATCGCCATGGTGTTGATCCTGAAATCACGCCGCTGCAGGTCGTCCTCGAGTGACCCCGGAACGACCTGTGGGAGCTGACCCGGGCGTCGATAATCCTCGCGTCGCGCCGTCGCAACATCGATACGCGAGCCGTCTGGAGCGCTCACCACGGCCGTCTGAAACGCATGGTGCCGGGTCAACGATCCATCGAGAGCGCGTGACAGGGCCTGCGCTACGGCCAGACCGTCGCCCTCTACCACCACATCGAGGTCATCGGCGGCGCGCTCGAGAATGAGATCTCGGACCGAGCCCCCCACCAGGAACGCGCGCTCGTCCCGCTCTCCCGCCAGTGTGCCGCAGCGCAGCACCAGGGCACGGGATTGGGCGTCGAGTTGCTCCAGAAGCGCTGCGCCTCGGTCGTTCATGCGCGCGGATGGTAGCGGTCGTAGACGCGACGCAGGCGGCGTCGATCGACGTGTGTGTAAATTTCCGTTGTGGCGATGCGGGCGTGGCCCAGCATCGCCTGCACGGCACGCAAGTCGGCATCGCCTTCGAGCAAGTGGGTCGCGAACGAATGGCGCAACACGTGCGGGCTCACCTTGTCGGCGGAAATTGCGGCATCCCGCGCGCATTTTTTGAGGATTTTCGCGAACCATTGTCGCGTCATCGGCCCGCCGCGTTGAGTCAGAAAGAGGTGCGGGTCGCGGGCGCGACGACAGTAACCGACTCGTGGACCGTGCAGGTACCGTTCTACCCATCGTCGCGCCTCACCGCCGAGCGGCACCAGGCGCTCTTTGCCGCCCTTACCGCGGCAACGGATGAACCCTTCGTCCAGCTCCAGATCGTCGGTGCGCAGCGACACCAGTTCCGACACCCGCAAGCCGCTGCCATAAGCGACCTCGAGCATGGCCCGATCGCGAATCCCCGCCGCCACCGAGACGTCAGGCTGGGCGAGCAACGCTTCCACTTCGGCGCGGGACAGGGCTTTCGGCAAGCGTCGCGACACCTCCTTTGCCTTGATCAGCTCCGTGGGGTCTTCTTCGATGCGGCCGGCGGCCACGCAAAAGCGGAAAAACCCCCGCAGCGCCGACAACACCCGTGCCGACGAGCGGGCGCTCAAACCGCGCTCACGCAGGGACACCAGAAAGTCACGAATGTCCTGCGGCGTGCTGCTCAGCGTGTCCCGGTTGTTGGCCTGTGCCCAGGCGTCGAAGCTCTGCAAATCGCCGATGTAGGCAGCTACCGTGCGCTGTGCGAGGCCGCGCTCGGCGCGCAGGTGTTCGACGTAGTCGAGCAGCCAGCCGCCGATTGCTCCCTCGGCGACAGGATGATGCGGCGATCCCCTGCCCTGGTCACGCGGCATGATTGGGCCCCACCTTCCCCTGGCGCATCGCACGCAGTTCCGTGATCTCCGGCGCCCGTAGCAATACGGCGGCGGCGAGATACGTGAGTACACCGGTGCCGATGATCGTTGCCAAAATCCCGGCTCGACCGATGAAGCCGGCTGCGGCGTCGACGGGCCACATGCCTTTCAGGCCCCAAATGACCCAGCCCATCGTCACCGCGGCAACCCCCAGACGCACAAAACTGGTCACGAGTTGGCGTGTTCCCAGATTGCCGACGCGGCGCTGCAACAACCACAGCAGCAACGCTACGTTCACATAGGCGGACAATGCGCTCGCCAGCGCAATGCCAGCGTGATCGAAAAACGGTATCAAGATGAGGCAGCCGGCGAGGTTGACGATCATGGCGATGGCAGCGACCTTCACCGGCGTCTTCGTGTTCCTGAGGGCGTAGAAGCCGGGCGCCACGATGCGCACGCCGGCAAACCCGATGAGACCGACGCTGTAGCCGGCCAGGGCGGCGGCGGTACTGGCGGTCGATTCGGCACCGAACTCACCGCGCTCGAACAGCACCGACACGATCTCCGTACGCAGCACGATCAGCCCGACGGTCGCCGGCAGCGTGACGAGCCCGACCTGACGGAGCGCGAAGTTCAGCATCCGCATCATTTCGGCATGATCTCCGGCAACAGCGTGCCGCGACATCACCGGCAACACCACCGTGGCGATGGCGATAGCGAAGACACCGAGCGGCAGCTCCGTGATGCGTCCCGCGTAGAACAGACTCGAGATGCTGCCCAACGCCAGGAAGCTCGCCAACCACTGGCCGACCAGCGTGTTGATCTGCACGATGCCGACGCCGAAGAGGCCGGGAACCATCAGCCGACCGATGCGTCGCATCGCCGGATCCGCCAGATCGAGGCGCAAGCGGCGCATCCCCAGCCGGCGCGCCGCCGGCAACAGCGACAACCATTGCAGAAAACCACCGACGACGGCGGCAACCGCCCACACGTAGATGGGGCTATCGACGCGAGCCATCAGCACCCAGGAGCCGATCAGCGTCAGATTGAAGAGCACGGGGGTGAAGGCAGCCGCCGCGAAACGGTCGCGGGCGTTGAGAATCGCCATCAACGCCGCTGCCGCCGAGATAAAAATAAGGTATGGAAAGGTGATCCAAACCAGCTGCAGCGTCAGCTCCCAGGCTTCCTCGTTCCCCGGGATGAGCACCCGGCGCACCAAGATCGGGGCGAGCATCGTGCCGACGACGGTGAGCAGCACCGCTGCCAGAGCGATGGCGGCATGAAAAGTCTCGGCCAGCCGCCGCATATCGTGATCCGTCCGCTCCGCCGCTTCGTGCTCGAAGACCGGAATAAACGCCGCCGCAACGTTTCCCTCGCCGACCAGGCGGCGTAGAATGTTGGGCAGACGGAAAGCTGCGACGTACGCGTCTGCGTACAAGCCGGTTCCGAAGAAACTGGTAAAGAGCATGTCGCGCCCGTAACCGAGAAGGCGTGACGCCATCGTGATCGCGGCGACAGATCCCGCAGAACGCAGCACACGGCCGGTTTCCGCGCTGTTCTTGCTGGATTGACCCGTCACAGGGGCCGTCCTATCCTCTTGTTTGTCGAAGGAGTTGTTTGAGAATGCCGATCATCAAATCCGCCAAGAAGCGCATGCGCCAGAACGTCACGCGTAACGCGCGTAATCGAGTGCGCCGTTCCACCATGCGTACCTCGATTCGCCGCCTTCGCGAAACGATCGAGGCCGGTGACAGCACCGCAGCGCAGGCACAGTGGGTCGAGACGCAGGGAGTCATCGACCGTACTGCCCGTTTGGGAATCATTCACCCCAACGCCGCCGCTCGCACGAAGTCACGCCTGGCACGCAGGATCCGTCAGCTCTCCTAGCTGCGCCGAAAACCCCGCCAGCCACCCGCTGCAACGGTATCCGACGGCAGTATGGGTCTGCCAGTGGGACTCTGCAGAGGGACGTGCGTGGCGCCGAGCGCGGCGGGATTTCTTGACGTCCCACCACCCGTCCTGCGCAGCGTCCGGGCTGTCCCTACGCTGCGCAAACCCGCCGGCACAGCCCTTCCAGTACTCCCCTGCCCCCGTGTGTCCGCTGCGTCTTGACCGCAGCATCGGCGTGCGCACAGCCCAGGAGCAACCCCTCCAGGACGTCGGCGTCGCAGCGCCGCGCCCGGCCGAGAATCTGCTTGCGCTGATCCCAGCGGCCGCCGAGCTGCTGCAACAGCTCTCGCTCCGGGCAACCGCGGACGGCGAGATCCTGGGCGATGATCAGCTGTCGGATGATCCAGCACACCATGGCGAGAATTCGCACCGGTTCCTCGCCGTCGTCGAGCAAACGGTTCAATACCGTGACTGCTGCCTCGTGCCGGCCATCGGCGAGCGCGTCCGTGAGCTCGAACACCGAGTGCTCGCGACTGCGCCCGAGGAGCGCTTGCAGATCGCGAGCGCCCATCGTCTTGCTGTCTCCCGCGTACAGCGAAACCTTGTCCATCTCCTGGCTGAGGCGCTGGAGGTCCATCC
>CBDUXW010000067.1:0-10199 GCA_965371275.1 uncultured bacterium
CGCGTCATCGACCTGATGGTGGCCGTGTCGTTTCCCGACCGCTTCCTCGTCGACCGCGGCTCGGGTGGCGGCGGTGGGGGCGGCGGCTATGTCGGCATCGGCATGTACGGCCCGGCTTGTTACGGGTCGTTCAGGGGCTCGTACTACAGCCCCATCTACAACCCGTACACGTCGCTGTACTGCAATCCGCGGTACTACGACCCGTACTACCGGAGCGGCTACTACGGCGGCATCGGTGGCGGCGTGCGGATCGACGTGCCGAAGAGCGGCAGCCTGTTCGGCGGCAAGGTCCTCGCGGGCCGCGGCTACGCCCGCGTCCGGCCCAAGCCCGAACCCGTCAACAGCGGCGGCGGCAGCGCCCTGAGCCGGCGGCTCTTCGGCTCCGGAAACGGCGCGAGCGGCAGTGGATCGTCCGGCTCCGCCGGGTCCGCCGGGTCCGCAAAAGGTTCCGTGGGGCCGAAAGGCTTCAGCAAGAGCGGATCTTCGGGCGCGTCGGCCAAGCCCAAGGGCGGCAGCAAAGGCCAGGCGAAACCGCGCGGCGGCAGGGAAACCTAGTCACCTGCAGCGGACAAACGATTAGTAGGAGATCAGGAGGGAGGATCGACTCGATTCGGCGAGGGACCTCCTGATCTCCTCAATCTTCGATCTCGTCCACCAGTAGCTGGACGCTGCCCTTCTTCACGACGACGCGCAACGAGAACTCCCCGGCCAGCATCCGCAGGATATCGTCGCCGGCGACTTCGCGCCGCCAACCTTCGAGTATGGGAATCGGCGCCTCGACGCCATCGTTCGCGTCTTCGCCGTCCAGCACCCGGCGCACCAGGCGCTCGAGGTCCTTGCGGTTGGCCAGTAGCTGTGGCGCCAGGTCGAGCTTGCGCGACCGCGTCTTCAGGAATGCGTCGGCCAGCGTCGCGGCGACGGCGATCTTCGGCTCATCCTCGCTGCGCCGTTGGCGGCGGACCTCCGGCAACTCGTCGTCAGGGAGCTCGAGAGCCCGACGCACGACCTCGACGATGGCGGTACCGGAGCGCTCGCGCTCGTTGGGATGCAGGCCGCGCATGCCGTTGAGGTCCGCCGCGTGCTCGGGCTTGCGGCGCGCGATCTCGTTCAGTACGCGATCGGGAACAATGCGCTGGCGTGGCTTGTCGCGCCGTTGCGCCTCTTCTTCACGCCACGCCGCGAGCTCGCGCAGGATACCCACTTGGCGCCGGTTGTTGTTCCTGGCGCCCGCAACCCGGCGCCACCGTTCCCGCGGGTCGATCTCGGAAATCGCCACGCTGCGAGCCCGCTCGAACTCCTGATCAGCCCAGCCCAACCGGTCGCGGCCCTCGAGCTTGCGGGTAAAGGTTTCGTGGATCGGCAACAGGTAGCGAACGTCATCGAGAGCGTACTCGAGTTGTTCCGACTCCAATGGCCGTCGGCTCCAATCGGTGTAGGCTTGCGACCGCTTGAGCCGCACGCCACAGCACGCCTCGACGAGCCGCGAGTGGCCTATCGAGTGGCCGAAGCCCAGGAATGCGGCGCCGATCTGCGTGTCGAATACGCGCTCCGGGACGGCGCCCAGTCGCCGGTGGAGAATCGCCAGGTCCTGCGCTCCAGCGTGCAAGATCATCTCGACAGGGTCCGAAAACAGCTCGGCCAGCGGGCTGAGGTCCGTGCACTCGAAAGGGTCGACCGTCGCCAGAACGCCGGGGGCGCCGATCTGAATCAGGCACAGGCGCGGATAATACGTCCGCTCGGTGAGGAATTCCGTGTCGACCGCCAGCCGCGGCTCGCCCGCCAGGCGATCAACCAGCTCTCGCAGTCCACGATCATCTTTGATGTTCAACGTTTCGCTCATATCTCTCTATCCGCGGACGCCCGTCCGCCCCACACTACCCCCGGGAAGTCCTATTCTCGTCGCCGCACCTCGGCCAGCGCCAAGACGCGGAGATCCGCGACATCAACGCGCCAGGCGCGACCCTGGCGAATGTTGACGGTCCCGCTGGTAGCTTCTTCGGCCTCGTCGATCATCCACGGCACCTGCTCGACATCGTCGAGCGCCGCAAGAATTTCGAGTTGATCGGTCGGTATCCGCGCCGCATCGAATCGGATCACCTTGACCAACGACTCGACCGCGACCCCCGCAGAACCCTGATCCTGCGCCAGGGTCAACAGGTGGGTGATGCTCTGCGCCTTGCCGATGTCTCCGAACGCCTTGGTTACGTTGCGGCGCAGTCGCAAATCGCAGTCGTGCAGAGTTCCTTCGGCCGCGAGCACCTTTCCGAGGTCGTCGATCGCCTGCGGATCGCCGATCCTGCCGAGCGCCTCGGCGGCGGCGAGACGGACGTCGAGGGTGCCGCTCTGCAGCGCCCCGATCAGCGCCGGCACGGCGCTGGAATCGTCAAGCTTGGCGAGCGCCGCGGCCGCCGCCGTCCGCACACTCCATTCGTCGTCGTCGAGCGCCGCGAGATATCGCGCCGCGTACCGGCCGCTGCCGATCGAGCTCAACCCATTGACGGCGGCCAGACGCACGTCGTGATGTACATCGTCAAGCGCCCCGGCCAACGCCTCGGCGGCAGCGCCGCCGCGCACCTCGGCAAGCGCCTCGGCCGCCGCCCGCCGCGTTGACTCGTCGTCGTCGAGGAGCGCCGCCGCCAGGGGCTCGACCACCGTCTTGCCGCCGATCCGCCCCAGGGCCCAGGCCGCGCTGCAACGCACATCGACTTCCGGATCTTGTGACAAGGCCGCTTGCAGATGCGAGATCGCCCGACCATTCGCCAGCTTGCCGAGCGCTACGGCCGCCGCCCCGCGATCGGGCCAGGCTTGGTCGGCCAGGGCAACGCCGAGTGGTTCGACCGCTTTCGCGCTGCCGCGCTGTGCCAACGCGTGGGCGGCGCGCGTCCGCGCCGCACCGTCGGCGGCCCTCAGCCTACGTAGATGAATCCAAAGCATGGGTCCTCCGGGGCGCCGATTCAGCCGGCGCGCGCCGCGTGCGAGCTTAGCAGGGTGCTGAACGACGGGCGGATCGGATAGCATTCCGGCTCTCCCACACCATGCCGAACGGCACGATTACCGATCACGGAATGAAAGACGATTCTCTCACCGCCGGCCAGCGAGCGCTGGTCGACGGGCTGGCGCAGCTCGAGGACCTCGATCTGGGCGGCGCCGAGCCGGCGGCCGTCTTCGACGCCGCAGCCTGGACCGGCGTGCCGACGCCGAACCTCGATCTCGCCGCCTTGGCGGCGGCGAGCGACGACGGTCCGGGCGACGCTCCGGCCGCTGATATTCTGCACGTCGTGCACCGCGAAGCTGCCGCCGACAACGCCGCGAGCTCCGTGCCGCCGCCGTGCGCCGGCGTTGTCGAGATCTGCACCCGGGTCAACGCCGGCGACGTGTCGGCCGTTGATCTGCTGGAGGACACGCTGCGTCGTGTGGCGGCGCTCAATCCGCGCATCAACGCCATCGTGCAGACGACACCCGCACGGGCTCGCGCCGAGGCTGCCACCGTCGCCGAAGTCGTGGCCGCCGGCGAACGCCCGCGCCCGCTCGCCGGCACACCGTTGGTTCACAAGGACATCATCGATACGCGCGACACGTACACGACCGCCGGCTCCGAACTGCTGCGCCACAACGTCCCGGGCGCCGATGCGACGGTCGTTGCCCGGCTGGCCAATGCCGGCACGCTGATGGTCGGCAAGTCCAACACCCACGAATTCGCCACCGGCACGACGGGAGCGGTGTCGTGTTTCGGACCTACGCGAAATCCGTGGGACGTCGACCACATCGCCGGCGGGTCGAGCTCGGGATCGGCCGCGGCGCTCGCCGCCGGGCTGATTGCGGCGGCGACCGGAACCGATACCGGCGGGTCGATCCGCATCCCTGCCGCCTGTTGCGGCATCGTCGGGCTCAAGCCGACGTACGGGAGGGTGAGCCGCACCGGCGTGTTGCCGTTCGCCTGGGGGCTCGATCACGTCGGCCCCATGGCGCGGCGCGTCGCCGACACGGCGGTCCTGCTCACCGCCATGGCCGGCAGGGATCCGTTCGATCCGACCAGCGCCGAACGGACAGTCGAGGAATTCAGCGGCGGCCTGGGGCGCGACATCAAGGATTTGCGCTTTGCGATACCCGATGTCCGCTTCCTCGAGCTGGCGACGAACCCGGTGGCCGCGGCCGTCGTCGAGGCGGGTCGCGTGTTGGAAGATCTCGGCGCCCGGAAAGTCACGATCGAGGTTCCGGAGGAGCTCGCCTTCGTCGGACCCGCGGCAACCGCCCTGTTCCTCGCCGAAGGCGGCGCCGTCCACCGCGCCACGCTGGAATCGCACCCTGAGAAGTACGCCCGGGAAACTCGTGCCTTCCTCGGCTTGGCGGGGCGGGTCAGCGCCCACGCCTACTTGCAGGCACAACGCTTGCGCGCAGCGCTGGCAGACGGCTTCGCGCGCGTCTTTCAATCTACCGACCTGCTGCTCACGCCGACCCTGCCGATCACGGCGCCGAGACTCGATCAGCGCCAGGTCGACGGCGCCGACGGCCCCGCGGATGTACGCGCCGCACTGACGCTGTTCACGCGACCCTTCAACCTCACCGGGCTGCCGGCGCTCAGCATGCCGTGCGGCTTCGCCGACGGTTTGCCCATCGGCCTGCAACTCGTCGGCCGCGCGTTCGACGAGGCGACGCTGCTGCGCGCCGCGGATGCCTACGAGCATGCCGCGGGGTGGCACGAGCGCCGGCCTGCGGCCTTCGCCTGACGCGCCAACGCAGCGAGCGCGTCCCGCACCCACCGATGAAACCTAAAGGGTGCGGAAACCGTCTTGATACCATGCGCGAAGGGCGTCGCTGCGCCCTCTCACCGGCATCAGGACATCATGATTCCTACTCCATGGAAGCTGGCGCTCGCCGTCGCGTTGACCGCATCGCTTGCCCCCGGCACCTCGACCACCGCGGCTGAAAGCCTCACCAACACCCCGCAGCAACAGCTCGAAGGCGACATCGACGCCTTCATGCAGAAGGTGCTCGAACGGCGCGAGATCAACTGGGACCAGCTCTACAACCACGTATTCAGCGAAGCCGAGCGCCTGCGCATCGGCGGCCTCGAAATCGCCGCCATGGAGAGCTTCGAGCGCGACTACACCTGGTACGTGCGCGACGGCTACCTGGTGCGCAGCCCTTGGAAGGTCGATGGCGTCGAGATCGCCGACGAAGCGCGCGAAGAAGAGGAGCTCGACTGGATCGAGGACATCAAGCAGGGTGAGATGGACGGCGAGTCGCGAGGCCGAATCGAGCGCGACAGCTTCTTCGATTTCGAGTTCGAGCCCGGCAACTATTTCTTCGCCGGGCGTGAGGTGTTCGAGGGACGCGAGGTCGTCAAGATCGAGTACTACCCCACGAACCTGTTTTCCGATGGGGACGACGAACGGCGCGAGGGCGGCGACGAGGACTTCGACGAAGAGGAATTCGAGCACATGTTCGACAAGACGTCGCTCGTCACCATGCTGGTGCTTCCCGAGGAGTACCAGATCGTCAAGTGGACGTTCGAGAACGTCGGCTTCGAGTTTCTTCCGGGGCGCTGGCTGGTGCGGATCGATGAGCTGTACGCCTCGATGATCATGGATGAACCGATCGAGGGCGTCTGGCTGCCGCGCAAGATCTGGGCGGCGGGAGTAGCCAGCACGGCCGCCTTCGAGCTCACCGTCGAATACTCGCGGGACTTCTCCGACTACAAGCAAACGGGCGTCGGCGGCGGCGTGGTCTTTGGCCGCCCCAAGCCCAAGAAGAAGCAGTAGCAGGCCGTGGCCTGCCGCCTTCGCTACATGCGATGTTTACCCGTCATCGCTGCCCTGGCGGTGCTGTTCGCCGTTCCTGCCGGGGCCGGGGCGCAGACGGAACAGCCGCAAACCATCGCCGGCATCCGCTTTCACGGTAATTACTCGATCTCCGACGCCGAGTTGCTGCAGGTCGTCGGCGTCGACGTCGGCGATTCGCTGACCGCCGACACCCTGACACTCATCGAGCAGCGCCTGCGCGACCACGACCAGGTGGGTTCCGTAGAGATCCGCCAGCGCTACAGGTCGTTCAACGACACCAGCCGGGTGGTGTTGTTGATCGTGATCAAGGAAGCAGTCTCGACGGCCGACAAATTCATGTTCCTGCCGGTGTTCAACTGGACCGACGAGTACGGCGTTACCTACGGGGCGCGGTTCACCACGATCGACTTGCTGGGCGCCGGGGACCGTGTCTCGTTCCCGCTGACCTGGGGCGGCGAGAAACAAGCGGCCGTCGAGCCCAGTCTGCGGATCGACCGGGCGGCACTGACACGAATCGAAGGCGGATTCGGCGTGCTGCGGCGGACCAACCCGCACTTCGACCTCGACGACACGCGGCAGCGCGCCTGGGCTCGCGGTCTGAAGCGCTGGGGCGTTTTCGAGGTCGACGGCAACGTGGAATGGGCCGATGTCACCTTCGCCGACAGCGAAGGGCCGCAAATTACGTACGGCGTCGGCGCGCGACTCGATACGCGCCAGGACACGCAACTGCCGCGCAATGCGGTGTACATCGGCGCCGGTCTGGAGCACCTCGAGCTTGTCGACGGCGATATGGGCTTCAATCGACCGGAGCTGGATGTACGTGGTTACAAGTCGTTCATCGGGCGCTCGATCATCGCCGGCCAGGTGTACTACCGCGGCACCGACGGCCGCTTGCCCGACTGGGAACGCCCATTCCTGGGTGGCGCCGCAACGGTGCGCGGCTACAGCGCCGGCGAGTTCATCGGCGATACCATCGTGCTCGCCTCGGTGGAGCTGCGCGTACCGCTGACCCCGCCGCTTCCCGTCGGCCTGGTGGGCCTGGATTTTTTCTTCGATACGGGCGCTGTATACGACTACGGCACCGGCCTGGGCGAGGCCAAGTTCCACAACGGCATCGGCGGAGGGGTGTACTTCTTCGTTGCTTTCATTGGCCTGAAGATGGATGTGGCCTACGATCTCGACGATACGGTCCACTTCCACTTCAGCACCGGCTTCCGTTTCTGAGGCGCCACTCGGGCAGAGCCGCCTGCCATGCACGTACTACTCATCTCGCCCTACCACGGCGGCAGTCATCAGTCCTGGGCTGAGGGGCTGCAGCGCTACAGCCGCCACGACGTCGAGTTGCTGACGCTGCCGGCACACTTCTGGAAGTGGCGCATGCACGGTGGCGCGGTAACTCTGGCCCACCGGTTTCTCGACGGCGGCCGGCGCCCGGACCTCATCGTCGCCACCGACATGTTGGATCTGTCGACGTTTCTCGCGCTGACACGAACGGTGACGGCGGCGATTCCCGCGGTCTTGTACCTGCACGAGAACCAGCTCACATACCCGCTGCCCGAGGACCCGGACAGCGGGCCGATGCGCCGGCAGGCCGGCGAGCGCGACCGCCACTACGGCTTCATCAACTACGCCTCGATGCTGGCGGCCGACAGGGTGGTGTTCAACTCGCGCTTCCATGAACGATCCGTTTTCGACGCGCTGCCGCCGTTCCTGGCCCATTTTCCCGAGCACAAGGAGCTCGGCAGCATCGGCGACCTCGAAGCCAAGAGCAGCGTCATTCCCGTGGGCATCGACGGCGATTGGCTCGCCGGCGGCGCCGAGCAAGGCGGCGGAACCGAGGACAACGGCGCTCCGCCATTGGTGATCTGGAACCAACGGTGGGAATACGACAAGAACCCGGGCCAGTTTCTCGACACCGTGCGCCAAGTGGCCGCTCGCGGCACCGAGTTCCGCCTGGCTCTGTGCGGGCAGGTATTCAGCGAGCGGCCGGGTGCCTTCGAGAAGGCCGCGGAGGAGCTCGGATCCCGCGTCATCCATTTTGGTTTTGCCGCGCCGGAAAAATACCGCCGCCTGCTCTGGAAATCCGCCGTCACCGCATCGACGGCGCACCACGAGTTCTTCGGAATTTCGGTGCTCGAAGCGATGTTCTGCCGCACTTTGCCCCTGTTACCCGATCGCCTCAGCTATCCCGAGCTTCTCGGCGACCCGGACGACGACGGGCTACAAGGGTGCCTGTACAGCTCCGACGACGAGCTCGTCGACAAGTTGGAACGGGCGTTGGTTGACCCGCGCGCGACTACGCGCGACGCCACCCGGGCAGCGGAGCGCGCCCGCGATTTCACCTGGTCGACGGTGGCGCCACGTTACGACGCCCTGTTCGCAGAACTGTCCACCTAGCCGCGCCAATGCCTCTGATAACCCCCTGTTGGGCGGTTAAAGCGCGTTTACGGCCATCTACGCCGCCGCCTGTGGAAACTTCTGCAACGCTCGAAGTAAAACTTGACAATTATTTCGCTTGACTTGACATTTTAAGGCTTATGCCGAAACTAAGACGAAGTTAACTTGTCGCTAACTAACAGATAATTGACAATTAGGTCGCTTATGGCTACTCTCAACGGCGTATCTTGACGTTTTCGAGAGAAAATCATGTCTCCACGCCGATCCACCGTTCGCCCCGCCATCGACGACTTGCTGGCTGAGTGGGGCAGTATCGCCAGCCGCAACGTTGTCGCCGCCACCGGGCTGTCTCGTCAGGCCATACACGCTCACCTGTCGGCGATGGTCGACGCCGGGGAGCTGGTTGTCGAGGGCCGCGGGCGGGGCGTGCGCTATCGCCGCGTGCATCCGCGCCGGCGCTTCCGCTACCGCCTCGCCGGATTGGAGGAAGACCGGGTGTGGGATGAGGTGCGCGCCGAGGTCCCCGAGCTCGACAAGCTTCCCGAGGTGGCCGACCGCGCCGTCCACACCGCCGTCGTCGAGTTGGTCAACAACGCCATCGCCCATTCGGGCGGCGAGTTCGTCGAGGTGCTGTTTCGCAAGGCCCACGATCGCCTCATCGTGCAGGTCATCGACGACGGCGAGGGAATCTTCGAGCACCTGGCGCGGGTCAACAACTTGAAACATGGTCTCGACGCGCTGCAGGAGCTGACCAAAGGAAAGCTCACCACTCTGCCCGCCGAGCACACCGGCGAGGGCTTGTTCCTGTTGTCGAAGATTGCCGATTTCTTCGAAGTCGACAGCAGCGGGCTGCTGTGGCTGGTCGACAACGAGATCGACGACGTCGGCGTCGCAACCGCCGACCCGCGGCGCGGTACGAGCGTCCGCTTCGAAGTCGATGTCGGCACCACGACCTCTCTGGAAAGCGTTTTCGCCGAGTCTTCGGAGGCTTTCGAGCTGTCCCGGCGCCGCGTCGTGGTGAAGCTGTTCGACGTCGGCGATCGGTTTCTGTCGCGCTCCGAGGCCAAGAAGCTGCTCAGCGGACTGGAGCGTTTCCGCCACGTGGTGCTCGACTTCAAGGGCGTCACGGCGGTCGGCCAGGGTTTCGTCGACGAGACGTTCCGCGTCTGGAACGGACGGCACCCCGACACCCGGCTCTATCCGATCAACATGGCGCCGCCCATCGAGTTCATCGTCGAGCACGGCCGCCGCGCCGCCGAATCGACGAGCGCCCACGCGCGACGCCGGTCGGAGCGCTAGCCCGGAACGACCACAGCAGAGACGCTCGAGTCAGGCGCAGTCGGGACCCTTGACCTCGCGGGCGACGGTGCCGGCGGGCAACAGCGAAGCGGCGAACCCCTCCGGGTCGGCCTGGCATTGCCCGATCAGCGCGCGCAGGTCCTCAACGACCCTTTCGCGGGTCGCCAAGCCGTAGCCATAGAAGGTGATCGGCCCGATCAGCTTCAGGTACAAGTGATTTCCGGCGTCGTGGCCGGTCGAGCAGTTGCTCGGCCGCCGCGCCACGGCAAGAAGCTCTCCACAGGCGTCAGCGAGCTCGGCCAGCACCGGGTCGGCGCGCAGATCCACGGGGATCTCGGGAAATCGGGCGAACAGCTCGTCAACGCTCATTGCTTGATAGTAGCGCGGATCGCGCAACGCGTGGCTATCGCCGAAGTGTTCGATTCCGGGACGGGCGATCACCGCAGCGAACAGTTCGAAGCGTGCGCCACGGTCCGCGAAACGTCGCTCTCGGTGGCGATCTTTCACCGAATTCGGCCAATGACCCGGCCCTGCGAAGAGCTGTCAGCGAGCCTTCGTCGAAGTCGGCAATCTGGCACGGCTCTTGCTCTCTTGTGGGGTGCGACCCAAATTGAATCCGTCCATCGGAGATCGGTACCATGGAAAATCTAATTCAAGACATTCGCTATGGCGTTCGGATGCTCACCAAGCGTCCCGCCTTCACCATCGTTGCCGCGTGAA